>NZ_CAXAXI010000006.1:0-122444 GCF_963972995.1 uncultured Altibacter sp. | reverse complement strand
AAAAACGCCTATCGAATTCAAATTTTTATGTTTTTGTTCGTCATTAAATGTCTTTCCGGCATTAGTTTCAAAATCTGAAAAATCGGATTGTCCATTGCAAATAATTCCGGCACCCATATTAGAGACGATATTATATCCGAAGCCCAGACCAAGTTGAAGACCAAAATTCCATCCTTCAAAAACATCGATTTCGCCCAAATTCTCGTATTCAATTTGGTCTTTGGTTATTGTTTGAGCATAAGGGCCAAAATTACCGAAAAGGAATAGTTTTTCGGAAACATCTTGATTTAAAGTGAGCAATACAGGTATTTTAATTAAATTTCTCTCTTGATAGAAAACTCCTGTTTGGTTGAAACCGTTACCGTTTACATCCGAAAATCCAATTCCGGACGCAATTCCAATTTTTTTCCAAGCCTTGTAGTTTAATAAAATTTCGCCACTGTTTACGTTTAAATTATAGCGAGGTTGAACTTCCGTTCTTACTTTTACGTATCCAATCCCGCCATGAGCAATAATCTCAAATTTTGGGCTTTCACTTTCTTGCTGTGCTTGTGCAAGACTCAATGAAAAACAAAAAATTAAAAGCAAAATAGAATAAAGTTTTTTCATAAAGAATACATTGAGTTAAATGATTTTAGTTAATGTAATGTTGTTTTTTTTAATCGTGGGCAGCGGTACCGTATAACCGTCGTTATAATTTTTCAGATTAGGGGTTTTATCAGTTTTAAGTATATCGATTTACTGTAATCTTTTTTATTTGATTACTATCTTACCGCAATTGCGGTTATATTTTGTTAATTGCTGGTATTTTACTCCGTTTTCTTGTCAGATTGAATTCTTTTAATGTTTATAAACGGGCTTTTAATTAAATAGAGGAATGATTGTTTTTTCTCTGTGTCAAATTCCGCTAATCCATATTTCATATCTTCAACTGACATCATTTTGAAAGTTCCAAATAGCCGATCCCAAATTATAAATATATCCGCATAATTTGAATCGGTATAGAGTTGTTCTTGTTGGTGATGAACTCTATGATGGTCAGGCATCACGAACAACAATCCTAAAGTAGTATTCAACCATTTTGGGTAATTTAGGTTTGCGTGTTCGAAAAAGAAGAATACATAAAGGATGAAATAATAAAAGGCCATAGAAAATACATCTGTACCAAATAGTGCAGCAGTAATTATATTACCAATCCCAAATACAAGAATTAACTCAATGGGATGAAAGCGAAAAACCGTTGAGGAATCCATTGTCGTATCACTATGATGCACTCTGTGAAATCTCCAAAGTAAAGGGATTTTATGAGTACCTCTATGAATCCAATATGCTGTAACATCATATAATGCAACTGAAATACAAAGTTTAACCCAAACAGGTAATTCTATGAGATATAAAAGTCCAATATTGTTTTCGTTTAACCATTCAATTGAGAAGACCTGAAACGTAACAAAAAAGATATTCAGAATCACGAGTATAATTTGAAACAACACATTTTGAAATAGATGATTAATTCTTTTTTTGAAACTAAATGGGGATTGCATTATTTGCTCCAAAGAAAAGAAGCAGGCAATTAATCCAATCACAATATAATTTGGGTCTATGCCCAATAATTTGTTCAGTAAATCCATAGTTTATAAATATGTAGCTTTTATTTAGGATGGGTCAAGCTTGTTGCCAACGGTCTTGTATGACATTTGGGGCCACTGGCGGCTGCGATTAGGTAGAACACATGTAGGCTTCCCCTTTTTAGGTAGTTCTACAAAATCGACTTTATTACATACTTCCTTGCCTTTGTAATTTTGCGAATAATCACAAATAACACAATCAGCCCAAGTCTCAATCATAGATTTTATTAATACAATTGATGTTTTCAGTTAATATTACCCACAACTCGTTATATTCCTACTAAAATAATCCAATCCCATAAATCTATTCGGGATAGTGTTACTGCCAGTAAAATTTAAAGAGGAGAAGAATAAAGATAATAATTATTTCGACGACAACGACTTCGCTTTTAATGCACAAGAATAAGAGAGCTGTCCGGCAGCCACGAAAATTTTACTTACCTGATCCACCCTTTATTGGCAGCTCTTTTACTGTATACATAAAGCAAGATCGCCACACTAATCACCAACACAGGTAGGACAAACGACATGAATAGGGACGTTTTTTTAATATCAAACACCAAGATCCAACACAATTCAATAATGATCAAAGCAATCAGCGATAATCCGTACAAGAGGGTCGCAAGCTTCTTCCGAATTAAAAGCATAAAACTTCCAAGTATTTCAGAAATGATGGCCACAAGAAATAAAATGATATACCAGTACGGGAGCGACTGCATCACTTTAAACTCTTCAATGGTTAAATTTTCTTGCAGAAATGTGATTTCATAGGTACTGATGTAAATTTCTATGACATTCCATAATAGCGCAAAAAAACCGACAACCCAGAACGAAGTTGGTGGTTTAACATCTCTTTTCATGCCTCAAAGATTAATTCAATGTGTTATAAAGATAGGGAATTAAGCGCTATGTCACACACAATCATCCTTGTATATCAATGTGCTATCGGAAAAGCGTATGGTTTACACATACAAAAAGAATAGATTATTAGAGTGCACACTGCTAGCCGGAGAGACGCTTCACACGTAACAGCCTGCAGCGGTCAGGTTCCATAAGGAATCCAAAACGCTGTTATATCAGCGATCTTTAAAGAACCACTGCAAGGCGATCAAGGTCTTCGCATCCGTAAAGGACCCGGCATTCAATTGAGAGCGGGTTTCCGCAACAGAGCGGGCTACGAGCGCAATGTCTTCTGTCTCATTGGCTGCACCGCCACCCGAATGCGTCTTGGCAGCGCTTGTAACGGCTGCGAAATAGAGTAGAATACGCTCGCTGCTTCCTCCCGGAGAGACAAAGAAGGTAGACAGGTGTTCCAACGAACCAACGGTATACCCCAATTCTTCCTGTACTTCGGTGCGTACGCGCTCCTCCGGAGTATCTCCTGCTTCCAACGAACCGGCAACGATCTCAACGATCCAGCCATCGGTATGTGGTAGTGTGGGATATCGAAACTGCTTGGTGAACAGCAAACGGTCTGTATCGGTCTCATGTAATAGGACCGCCACCGAATCCCCGCGCTCAAAACACTGTCGGGTAACGGTGATCTCGCCCCCGTCAAAGGTCTCATGAGTGAGTTTGGCTTCACGTACTTTAAAATGGCCGTCATAGACCCGCTTTTCCTTATGTATCTTGTATTTCATACGTAAATATACAAATAAGGAGGATGAATGGTGAAGGGTTATTAGTGAGCAGTGAACAGTGAACAGTGAGCAGTGAATGGTGAAGCGTAAGTGGTGCAGGGTGAAGGGTGAAGCGTAAGTGGTGAATGGGTGAAGGGAAAAAGTTGCTTAGCATCAAAACCGGCCTCAGAAACCATCCCACAAATCACACTATTAAACCAAAATCTTACTTATTACGACATCCTTTTTATCAGCATATAATGCAAAAAGCTCGGAAATCCAGAGAGCGTAGCGAACGCCGAGTTTTTGCATTGGTTTGGAATGCGTAAGCATTACAAAATGCCTATAAAAAGGGATAAAAGGTCTTTTTCTTTGCAACTTTCTTTTGGACCAGCAAAAGAAAGTTGAGAATGTTTCATTGATGGAAAAAAAACATAGAAAAAGAAACAATTTTAATATTGTAGGAAAATGACCGTTTTGACCGAAAATGACCGTTTTGACCGAAAATGACCGAAAATGACCGAAAATGACCGATTTGTCCGATTTTGACCGAAATTGACCAATTTGTCCGGGTTTGACCGAAAATGGCCCATTTTGACCCTAAATTTCACTCTTTAATAGCTGCATGATGACCCCACTTTAACCCCACTATAACCCCACTATAACCCCACTATACCCCACGAATCCATTTTCAATACAATTTTATAACGTATATTCCTACGTTACTGTGAAACAAATTCCTACGACCTTCAAGGAAAACGGAGCGCATGTCACATGCATAACGCATTACTGTAAATGCGATAACAACGAATGCATAGGCAGCATAATTAATCAAAAAGACCTAGAAACTTCAACCCAAAGATAAAGGCCCCTTGGCTTTCACCATTAAAATACGACCGCACATAGTCCAAACGCAGCAAACGGTACTTACCAATACCTAAGTTATCGATCCCTAAGGAAACTTCGGTATAAGGCTTGGTATTGGCAATGCTCAATAGATGAGCCCCGGCCACCAGATTAAAGTTCAGGGCATTGATCCCCGGTATCTTTCCCAAGATCCATCCTCTAAAATCGTGCTCCACATGCCCCTCGAAGTAAGTTTCGTTGGTGCTCAAACGGTAATAGGGCAGCAGATTGAACCCGTTGGTGTAGTTGCCGCTGGTTCCTACGCGTGTCTGATTCCCGTTGAAATGCTGATAGTCCACGAAGGAGATGTCCTCGCCATTGAAGAAGGTCCCGCCCTTGAGCCTGTAGACAAACTCACCCTTGTTACCCACCGTCACCGATTGATACAATTGGGCGCTCAACTGACTGTAATTATAACCTGCTTCGGAAGCAGCCAAGGCATTCTCGAACGTGAGGGACAAGGCAGGATATTTTTCGCTGCCCAAGTTGAACTTGCCGTCGGGATAGCTCATGTATTTTTGTCCGAAGGTAATATTTGCCGTGATCGTACTCTTGAACAGTTCATGTTCCACGATCGCTGCGTTATCGGTATCCGAAGGGTTCAGCGGATTGTTAGAGGTGTACACCACATCGTCATTCGGGATGGTGACATAATCGGTGTTGTTGTACAGCGGGCTCCGTTGTTCGTATCCGAAGCGAGTGGCGATACGCAATCCGTTAAACAGCTCTTGGTTGTATCCCAATTGTGCGAAGGTACGCTCGTAGATCTTCATATAATTACGTTCAAAAAAGAGCGTAGCCACCGTATTGATAAGGGGAGAGATAGGTTCCGAAGCATTGAATTGCCGTACCTCACTTCCGCCGTACACCGAAAGGTTCAAACGACTCGTTCTGTTGAAATTCCGAACGATCCCGCCGGTGACCCGTATACGGTCGTCCGCAAAGCCATAGGTCGCATTACTGAAGATCGATATCCAGTTGCTGCGATTCTCGTCATAACTCTTGAAATAGCTAAGACCCACCCCGCCGTTCCAGCCCTGTACGGTGTTGAAGTGTAGCTTCGGAAAAGGTCCTTCGTAAGAAATATCCCAGCGTTTGAAGCTATTTTTATATGTATAACCTGTAATTGGGTCCAGCAGATTAAAGCGATTGTTTTTAGCATCGATAGAGTCCAGATATACCTGCGATTTCCGAAGCGTTTGTATGCTGTCCTTTTTGATGTAATCGTTCAGCTCTTCATCGGTCAATGGTACCGGTCGGGTGCCGCGCCAAAAGAGACTGTCCTTTTTATTAGCCTCCGGTTCAAACCTTAATACCTCGTTAGTAAACGATTTTTTATCGAATGCAGGCTCGAAATCGTAATTGCTGTATACGGCGATGAACTTTCCGTCCCCGTTAAACCCGAAAAATCCAAATTCGAAGTCAATGGTTTGCGAGCGCTTCACCCAAAAATTGTTGGCAGTATCAAATTGAAAATTCTGTTTAAAAAGCAATTGTGAAATAAACGGTACTTGTATGGCTTGTCCCGTGGTAGTAAGTTCAACCCCGTACAGCTGCCAGTCGTCCTCAACTATATAAATTATACCACTCCAAACACGGTCGTTCGGTCGTTTGGGTGTGACCCGAATCTTGTTGATGAGCTTAGTGCCTTCGTAGAAAATGCCATCTAAGATATAGTTGTAATAACTGAAGGCATTGGAGGCAATAGGGGAGACGATGGCGGCGTTTAGGTCAATGGTGTTCTCGTAAAAGGAAAAATTGGCATCTTGCGCACTGTTAAAACTGAAACCATTGTCATTACCACTCACTTTGCTGGCCAGAATGCGCTCCTTGAAGTCGTCCGGGGAGCGGTATGCGATCTCACTAAGGGTTTCGCTAAGATAGATGATCCCGGTTCGGGTAGAGTCCAACTGACCGTCAAAATCGCCTACTTCTTGTCCGAAGATCTTTTCCGGAATGCTGTCCACCCGCCAAACCCCTCTGGAATAGAAATCGGCTGTGTATGCAGCGATCTTGTCGAGGTTCTCTTTTCGTCGTGCAATGGTCTCTCTAAGAATACGGTAGGCGGGGTCCTCCCCCTTGCTTATCACTACTTCGCTTAGGCTGGTTGTCTCTTCTTGAAGGACGATATTGAGGATACGAACATTTCCCGCAGTTACCGTTACTTCCTCACTGTGTGTAGTATACCCTAAAAATTGAAACCGGATTTGATACGTTCCTACACCTACATCCAGTTTGTAATTACCGTCGTCGTTGGTTGTCGTTCCTTTATAGCTGTTCTCCAGATAGATGTTAACAAAGGGGAGCGGTTCTCCTTGTATATCGGTGACCTTTCCAACAATCTGCCCTTGCATGCATAGGGTGGTTAGTAAGAGGATCAGAAGTAGGAGTCTGTTCATGGATAGGATATGTTGTACGGAGCTCAATCGCAGCGCTAGTTATTGAATGCCTTCTTTATGCGGCGCAGATCACGTTGGGTATCTCGTTCTTTCATCGTTTCTCGTTTGTCGTACTGTTTTTTACCGCGCGCCAGTGCGATCTGCAGTTTTGCCAATCCGCGATCGTTCGTGAACAACAGTAGAGGAATAATCGTATTCCCCGAATTTCGCACCTCTTTTTCCAGTTTCTTTAGTTCGTTGCGGTTTAACAGGAGCTTTCGGGCTTTTTTAGGATCGTGATTAAAATGTGAAGCGTGTGAGTATTCTTGAACGGTCATGTTGATCACGAAAAGTTCATTGCGATCATTGAATTCACAAAAACTTTCGGCGATAGACGCTTTTCCTTCCCGTATCGCTTTTATTTCGGTACCGCCTAAAACGATCCCGGCCGTATACGTATCGAGGATCTCATATTCGAATTTTGCCTTTCGGTTCTTGATCTTTACATTCTTCTGAAGTGCCATAGCCCGCAAAAATAGTAATAATTATTCGTCATTACGACGGATTTTAATCAAACACGCAGGGCTTTATTCTACCGTAAAAACCCATGCCTTCTTTTGATCACCCACTACCGTCACCATATATAAACTGCTGTTGTCTGTGTCGTCCATATCGGTAAACTCATGGGTTCCCAAGATGGCGTTCACAAATTGTGGTGTGGTATTGCTATGGCCGGCAACGAGAACCGTTTTCGCTTTGGTGAGACGTTGAAAATCTTGACTGTAAAGTGAAGAGGCATCGTAGGTTTGTACCGTAATAGCATGATCGGCAGCGAGATCCATGACGGTTTGTTGTGTTCGCTTATAGGAAGTGGAATAAATTTGGTCCAGCGGTATCTTAATAAAGAAAGTTGCCCATTTCTTGGCCCGCTCCAATCCTGCTTCCGTAAGTTCGGGGTCACTGTTCTCCGGGTCACTTCGATCCTTTTCCGCATGACGAATAAGAAAATAGGTGGTCATCTCGGGAGCTTCGGTTTCAGGGAGCAGTGTTTTCTTTTTTTCCGAAGAATGACAAGCTGATAAAGAGCTGACAGCCAATAGAATAACGAGTAGGTGGGTGCGCATAATCCTTTTTTTTCTGAAGAAAGATACAAAACTTACATCCAAGAGACGAATAGTCTCGTATATAGAAATAGAACGCATCTATGTTAAATGTGAGGTTTACATGTAGATAAGAAGTTATGCTATGATGAAGAGATCCCGTTTCCGGCCCCGAAACGGGATTTTTGTTTGTAACATAATTTAAGAGACTTTTGTAAAACTATAACAATTCCGGCAGCCTATTTATGACTTCCTTATTACAGAAAGCCGACGCCTCTGGGTATCTTTATACTCATATTAACTTTAAAACAACATAGCTATGAACTCAGAGCAATTAAAAGGAAACTGGAATCAAATCAAAGGAAAAGCGAAACAACAATACGGTATTGCCGTAGATGACGACGCTACCTATTCAGAAGGAAAATTTGACGAACTGGTTGGAAGAATTCAAGAAAAGACCGGAAAAGCCAAAGAAGAGATCAAAAAAGAGGTTTCCAGTTGGTAATCCTTTTTTAAACGAAACGTTATAACAAACCAAACCCGCTCTATGAGCGGGTTTTTTTATAGGTTGCTTACAATGGTAGTGACCGAATAGGCAACAGTGACCAATGTAATAACGGCAATGTAGATGCCCAGAATGTAGTTGGGTCTTGCCGTATTTTCGTTCGAAGGATTCTCGTAAGTTTTCATGCGGTTGGTTTTTTGATTGTTATACTAAGAAGACGAACATATAGGTGTTTTTGTTACAGTATTTCTGAAAATATTTTTTTCTGAAATGACCTCCAATGTCCTAAAAGTCAATCTTCTATCGTATAATTGAAGAATCCGATAAGCATTTCGTCGGTACTTTGCAACCCAAAACCGATCTCCTTGGAAGGATCCGGATTGAAGGGGTTTTGGAAACTATTGTCATAAATACCTTCTACCCATATCGTAGATCCCTTTGGTACAAAAAACGGCTGTTCCAAGCGATACATACGCTGCCAATTGAAGTTATAATCGGATATGGAAATAACGGTCTCCTTGCTTCCGTCCGGGAAGGTGACACCAAATTGTATACGCTTTCCCCTATAATGCATATGGGGCGCGACATAATAGATGTTGATATCACGGTGGATAGAGTCTTCTACACGCAGGGGCACATGTTGGGCGTAGGGTGGAATGCTAAAATTGTTCTTGGAAGGAGATAGGGCGTAGAATTCCTTTTTTGGAGGGGTATCGTGATAATATAATCCAATCCGCATCGTATCCTCTTCCGGCTTTCCTGTTGTCGTATAATGAATCTGTAACGTAAGTTCGGTCTGTTCCGGAAGCATGACCCCGGTACCTTCCGGAAAAAAGGTGGCCTGCGCTCCCTGACTGCTAATCGCTATGTAATTATCGGTCCAAGGCCGTTGTTTGCGATTGGTGATAAGGCTTTTCTTGTTGCGTTCGGTGTTGGTGACTACCACGTGATGTACCACTTTGTTGTTACCCGGTTGGATCTCAATACCTCTAAGCCATTTCACTTCAGCGTTATTTAAGGGTATGGTCTGGTATCTGTAGTCAAGGACTCCGGTCGCGGGTAGTCTTTCGGTCTTTAAGTCTATAATTTCATCGGGAATACCTCGCTTCCATTCTTTGGTGATCGGCGGGAGCGCTTGTAGTGGATCTTCGCCTTCACCATATTCAAGACCGTTGTCAATCCAGGCTACTATTTTTCTTGCGTTGGAGTCGGACAAGGCCAAAGAATTCTCAAAGACACCAATGTGGGGATCGGCTTTCCAAGGAGGCATGCGTTTACTAAGGATCACTTGTTTAATCATTTGGGACCACCCCTGTATCGTTTGGTAATCTGTCATCTGCCACGGTGCGATGCCTCCTTCAATATGGCATACCGCACATCGTTCTTTCAAAATTGGCGCAATGTCTTTGGTATACGAAAGTTGTGATTCATCTTGAATTTTGGACAGCCGCGTTACGGTACATCCACGGGTCATGTCCTTCTTCTGTGTAGGCTTTTTACCCTTCAGGATGTGATCCAAGGCTTTTTTCAGAAAATGACTTGACGCTTCCTCTTTTTGAACCTCATAGTCCAATCGGTTATTAATGGGACCACGGTATAGGATCTCCCGGGTGGTGGGGTGAAGTACTAGCGCTTCGGCTGTTAATGTAATGTCCAACGCATCTGCGAGCAGTTGTGCGGAGTCTTTTAGCACAGGCACCTCAAAATTGAATTGCGAGGCTTCTTGCTGAATTTCCAAACGGTCGTCTTGCGGATTGCTGTTCAGCATAAAGAAAACAAAGCCCTTTTGTGAATATTCTGAAGCGATCTCGTGGTAGTCTGTTAAGGCGTTTCTAACAATGGGGCATCCGTTTCCTTGCACCCAAAGTACGATCGCTTTATGATCATTATAGTAGGAGAACCTATGAAGATCCCCGGAAGCATCGTACAGAGCGTAATCATTCACACGACTGTCAGCTACAGGCTGAGGCACGTCTTTACAGCCTGTCCAAAGCAGACATACAAGACTTAGGCATAAAAATTTGGCAACGTAGCTCATAGCTGCGAAAGTAAGCAAACTCGTTAAAAATGATACCAATTTTCAATAATGAGATATTTTTTTTCCAAACAATTCTTTATCTTACTTCCAAATAATCAAACGATTTAATTATGAAAAAAAAATACAATAGAGTACGATTTGATATGTTGGCTGTTCTTACAGTAACATTATTAAGCAGTGGTATCCTCTTTGCACAAGAGCGGCAAGGGTGTGTAGATCCTGTGATTACCGCTACCGACGGTCCGGGGACTATTTGTGAAGGTGAAACGGCAACGCTTACAGCCACACATAACGGGGACAGTGTGAACTGGTACGATGCAGCCACCGGGGGCAATCTGGTGGGCTCCGGTTCGCCTTTTGTTACACCACCGTTATCTTCCAGCACTTCTTTTTGGGCAGAATCCATCAACAATGGTGGAGGCGGGACGCCCCAAACCGGAGGCGGACGCGTAGCACCTACCAACACCTCTTCTTCAGCAGTAGTACCGGTAACTAGTCCTTGGGGTTTGGCATTTGACGCTACACAAGATTTTACCATCAACTCGGTAGATGTGTATCTTGCTTCTTCCACACCGGGTGATGTTGTGATGCAGTTAAAGGACAGCGGATTGAACATTCTGGAAACAGCTACCATAGCAGCTCCGGCTGGAAACTCTTCAACCCCGGTACAATTCACATTGAACTTGGATTTTTATGTCCCGATGGGTACAGATTTTAATCTGGTGGCAGAGAGCAGTCCGGTCATGGTACGTGAATTTTCCAGTGGTCACCCGGGCTTCCCGTATCCTATTGGAACCGTTGGTACAATTACCGGAGGAACAATTAATGACAATGATACCAACGCTACCTTATACTATTTCTTTTATAATTGGACCGTTACACCGGGACTTGTATGTGCTTCAGACCGCGTAGAAGAAGCTGTTATGGTTACTCCCGCACCGGCGGCACCCACGGGGGCCTCTACACAAACGTTCAGCGCTGGTGAGACTTTGGCAGATCTGGATGTGACCGGGGAGAATTTGACTTGGTATGCAGATGCAGCGGGAATGACAATGATCCCGGATACCACTCCGTTGGTAGACGGGACTACCTATTATGTAAGTCAAACGGTGGACGGATGTGAAGGCGATCTTTTGGCGATCACAGTAGA
This sequence comes from uncultured Altibacter sp., assembly GCF_963972995.1. Lineage (NCBI taxonomy): Bacteria > Pseudomonadati > Bacteroidota > Flavobacteriia > Flavobacteriales > Flavobacteriaceae > Altibacter > uncultured Altibacter sp. The sequence continues at coordinate 111,120 of NZ_CAXAXI010000006.1, read as the reverse complement.
ATTGTTATTAGGAGTTGACGAAGCTGCTTTGGCAGGAATTCGTTATTACCCCAATCCGGTAACAGACCAACTTAATATTGAACATTCACAAACCATCCGTTCGGTGACCTTATTTAATGCTTTGGGACAATCGATCGTTTCAAAAGAATATGATAGTACCTCCGTGCTCTTGGATCTCTCTCATGTAGCAGCAGGTTCCTATTTTATGAGGATCACAACCCAGGAAGGCTCCAAGACCTTTTCTGTATTGAAAAAATAACCAATAACCACTTCATTGATACTACCGGGAGGCAACTTCCGGTTTTTTTATGTGCTGTATGTCTTTAAACTTTCAGAAAAAAAGAAACCACCTGCGATCACTCGACAGGTGGCTCTTGACTAACCAACCAAATTATGAATGCGTTTTTAAGGAACGCTAACCTTTATTGTTCACCAGATCACTTTGGTTTCTGAACACAAGCTCGTTATTGAAGCTGTCCAGTAAAATGATGCTGTCTGTGGTTACTTTTCCTGATAGGATCTCCTTGGAAAGCCCATTTAGCACTTCTTTTTGGATCACCCGCTTTACAGGGCGCGCTCCATACTGAGGGTCGAATCCTCGTTCGGCAAGGTATTGGACCGCCTCTTCGGTTGCATCCAATGTGATGTTCTGTTTTGCCAGCATTTTAGAAACTCCTTTTAGTTGCAGTCCCACGATTTTGTGGATATCCGCTTTTGTAAGCGGTGTAAACATGACGCTATCATCGATCCTGTTAAGAAATTCCGGACGCACAGTTTGTTTCAGCAATCCCAGTACTTCTACTTTCGCAGCTTCCATCGCAGTATCGGGATCCTTCACGGTATCGAACTTCTCCTGAATAATAGTGCTGCCCATGTTGCTTGTCATCACGATGATGGTGTTCTTGAAGTCGGCTACGCGCCCCTTGTTATCGGTAAGTCGGCCTTCATCCAAGACTTGCAACAGAATATTGAACGTGTCGGGGTGCGCTTTCTCGATCTCATCCAGCAATACCACCGAGTACGGTTTTCTTCTAACGGCTTCGGTAAGTTGTCCTCCCTCATCATAGCCTACATATCCCGGAGGCGCCCCTACCAGCCTGCTCACACTATGTCGTTCCTGGTACTCGCTCATGTCGATTCGTGTCATGGCATTTTCATCATCGAACAGATATTCTGCCAACGCTTTGGCCAATTCGGTCTTACCAACCCCTGTGGTTCCCAGAAACAAGAAAGATCCAATAGGTCGTTTTGCATCTTGCAGTCCTGCACGGCTTCGGCGTATCGCATCACTCACAGCGACAATGGCTTCGTTTTGACCCACCACACGTTTGTGAAGGTGATCTTCCAGCTTTAATAGCTTTTCACGATCGCTTTGGAGCATCTTGGTAACCGGAATTCCGGTCCATTTCGCAACCACTTCGGCAATATCCTCGTGGGTTACTTCTTCTTTTATAAGAGAGTTGCCCTCTTGATTCTCGGCAAGCTGTATCTCAAGTTTGCTTAGTGCTTCTTGGGCTTCCTTAATCTTGCCATAGCGCAATTCGGCCACTTTTCCGAAGTCGCCTTCACGTTCTGCCTTTTCGGCTTCCAGCTTGTATTCTTCTATACTGGTTTTTACCTTCTGAACGTTGTCTACAACTTCCTTTTCACTTTTCCACTTTGCATTCAGTTCGTTACGCTCTTCCTTGAGGTTGGCAAGATCTGCCTGAAGCGATTTCAGTTTGGCGGCATCTTTTTCGCGCTTTATGGCTTCCAATTCGATCTCTAATTGCATGATCTTTCGGTCCAACACATCCAATTCTTCCGGTTTACTGTTGATCTCCATTCGCATCTTTGAAGCCGCTTCGTCCATTAGATCAATCGCCTTATCCGGGAGGAATCGGTTTGTAATATACCGTTGTGAGAGCTCCACGGCGGCTATGATGGCGTCATCCTTGATACGCACCTTATGATGGGTCTCATACTTTTCTTTGATCCCTCGTAGGATGGAAATAGCACTTTCGATATCCGGTTCATCAACCATGACCTTTTGGAAACGGCGTTCCAGCGCTTTATCCTTCTCAAAATACTTTTGATACTCATCCAAGGTCGTGGCACCAATAGCACGAAGCTCTCCCCGGGCCAATGCCGGTTTTAGAATATTGGCAGCATCCATGGCACCCTGCCCGCCACCTGCTCCTACCAGGGTGTGTATTTCATCAATAAAGAGTACGATATCGCCATCACTGGAGGTAACTTCTTTGATGACGGCCTTTAAACGTTCCTCAAACTCACCTTTATATTTGGCTCCGGCGATTAGTGCTCCCATGTCTAAGGAATATACTTCCTTGCTTTTAAGGTTTTCAGGCACATCACCGTCCACAATACGATGGGCAAGACCTTCGGCTATGGCTGTTTTTCCGGTGCCCGGTTCTCCCACGAGCATTGGGTTGTTCTTGGTACGTCTTGAAAGTATTTGAAGGATTCGACGAATCTCCTCATCCCTTCCAATAACCGGATCTAGCTTACCATCACGGGCTAGCTGATTTAGATTTTTTGCGTACTTGTTTAATGAATTGTAGGTGTCCTCGGCGCTTTGTGAGGTAACCGAATCACCTTTGCGTAATTCGGAAATTGCTGCTTTCATGCCCTTCGTGGTCACACCTTGATCCTTTAAGGACTGCGCAATGGAACTGCTTGAGTCAAGAATCGCCAACAATAGATGTTCGATAGAAACATATTCATCGTTCATCTTTTTTGCAATAATACCGGCTTCGTTGACCGTCTTTGACGCTTCACGGGATAACATGATATCTCCGCCCGATACCTTCGGAAAACTTTGAAGTTGTTTATCGAGGATTTGTTGGATCATCCCAATATTCACATTCAGTTTTTTCAGAATGAAGGGCGTTACGTTCTCGTCCACTTCAAAAATGGCCTTTAGAATATGGTCATTTTCAATTTGTTGATGTCCGAAGCTTTGCGCAAGCACTTGTGCCTGCTGTATCGCTTCCTGACTTTTTATAGTAAAGTTGTTAAAATTCATGGTTTTCTATGTTTTCTTAAGGGGGTATTTCAAAAGATACGCCATAATTAATTTACGACAAAATGACCGATTTATAGCTTGTTTTGCACGACATTTTGACAATCAGTTTTGTGATTTTTGTGAATTCCTTCAGAAAAAAAAGGGTGTAGAATGTGTACCTTTATATAAAATTTCAATCATGGGAATATTTGATAGATTTAAGTCACAACGGGATATTGTTAAGGAAGAGATTGTAGAGGTGCCATGGCACCGACTCACCGATGTTGATCAGTTGGATACACTTGAAGAAGAATCGAAAGAAAAACCGATTGTTATCTTTAAACACTCAACACGATGTGGTATAAGTGCTATGGTGTTACGCCAATTTGAAAGTGCTTACGACCTAACCGAAGCGGAGATCAAACTTTATTTCTTAGATCTCTTGCAACATCGTAATATTTCCAACGAAGTGGCTTCAAGGTTTGGCGTGACACACCAAAGTCCGCAGGTCTTGGTAATTAAGAATGGGAACGTGGTACATCACGATTCACACCACAGTATTAGCGCAGCTCATTTAAAAGAATATATTTAAAAAGAATCCCGCCAATTGCGGGATTCTTTTTATCGTATGGAATTATTCTTTAAGATCTCCCGAAGGCGAAGCTTTATGTCTTCTCCCGCATCGAGCACCATTTGCGAATTGCTTGGAAAGGGTACATAGCGATTGTTGATTAAGTTCCAGTCTTCATCTTCCAAAGCCCTTTTATCTCCTTGGTAGGTTGCGAAAATATTTTCAAAGATAAACTCACTCGACAACGGAAAGTCGTTGAGGTCACGTCTCGCTATGAGATCACGATACACGACATTCCCGGCTACCAACACCGATTTGGACTGTTCGGTGATAAAAAGTCGTGCCTCTACATTTGTGAACTTGTCGATCTTTATAGGATTGCCTAAGCTGTCTTTTACAATAGCTCCATTTCGGTCTAAACGATACTCCCATCCATCCTGTATGCGTTTCTTTCTAATGACCTCTTTTTCAAAAATACGCTCGGGAGCAATTGCGATGTCCCTTAAATTGAGAACGATCCCTAAGTTGTATTGAATGTTCTGTTGACGCTCATTGTGGTATTCGGTCCAAAAATCGTCCAGGCCGTAGGTATTGAAATCTAAGAGTTCCCTTTCCAATTGGTGCGGAATGATCTGTCCGCTTCGGTTATTCAAAGAAACAAAAACGAAATCTGTTCCGTAATAATGTGCCTCTTCTTTGAGACGTTTCACATCCTTATAATTGGGCTGTAATTCGTCAATCTCACAATAAATGTGGTACGCAGTTCTGTAATCGGCAATTTGCTGTCGATCCATATACGCGTCTGCTTCGGTGTAGAGATAGGCAATATAAGCCTGCTTTGCAGCGATCAATTCTACGGAATAATCTACCAATTTGAATTTAGCATTTCTACCAAGAACATCACTGTATAAAGGTAATAAAGGTCGTATAAGGTTTTGACGAAACTCCAAATCTCTATATAGGTGATAGATCTCACGTGATGCCGCCGGATTGTTTTCTTTTTTCAGAAAAGCAATGCGACGGGTATCATCATCCACTGCCTTGACAAAAGCCTCTTCGAGCAACACGATATGTGCATCGCTCTTATCAGAATCTCTGTTCTTCTGCAATTTCTTTACAGCGAGTTCGATCGCTTGGTCATAGTTTCCCTGCGCGACGAATTTCTGATTGCGTTTTACACTATTACAACTCGCGAGCAATAGTGCCAAGCAACATAAGGTAATAGTTGATCTCATAACGAAACGTATTGGTTATGATGAATAGAATACAATTGTGGTGCCAAATTTAAAAAGGCAGTGCGGGCAAGACTTTACCGCTGCATTCTCCAAAACCAATTCGCACTTTTTCATTTTGACAAAACCCTCTTAAAATAACCGTGTCGTTATCATTTATGAATTTCCGTTGGGTGCCGTCTTTGAGCGTGATAGGATTTTTACCTCGCCACGTAAGCTCTAACATGGATCCATACGATTCTTTAGTAGGTCCCGAAATCGTACCGCTCCCCATCATATCCCCGCTACGAACGTTGCACCCGTTGACTGTGTGATGGGTAAGTTGCTGCGCCATGGACCAGTACATGTATTTGAAGTTGGAATTGGCCACTACGGTTTCCTCGCCGCCTTCCGGCAAGATAGACGCCTGAAGTTTAATATCAAAATTCTTCTTTTTTCCTTGCTTTAAATAGGGTAGTGGTTCCGGATTTTGTGTAGGTCCTTCAACGCGAAACGATTCTAGAGCATCCAGGGTGACGATCCAAGGGGAAATAGTTGAAGCGAAACTCTTTCCTAAGAAAGGTCCCAGAGGAACATATTCCCATGCTTGAATATCTCGTGCACTCCAGTCGTTAAACAGTACTAAGCCGAAGATATAATTTTCGGCATCATTTATGGAAACGCGCTTTCCAAGATCATTACTGTCTGTAGTGATAAAGGCCATCTCCAGCTCAAAATCCAATAGTTTGGTAGGTCCAAAACCAGGGATCGCATAATCCCCGGGCTTTGTCTGTCCTACAGGCCGTCGAATAGGAGTCCCCGAAGGGATGATGGAAGAACTTCTACCGTGATAGCCAATAGGTATGTGAAGCCAATTGGGTAAAAGCGCATTTTCAGGGTCGCGAAAGAGCGAGCCAACATTAAAGGCATGTTCCTTACTCGCATAGAAGTCGGTGTAATCACCCACATCCACCGGTAATTGCATCTCGATCTCGTCCATGGTGAATAAGACCTTGTTGCGGTGTTCTTCATTGTCGCGAAGACTGTTATTTCCTTCTAAGAAAATATCGGAGATCCTGTTGCGTACCAACCGCCAAGTCTTTCTACCATCCGCGATAAAATCATTAAGGCTGTCTTGCAAAAATATATCATCGGTAAGGTCGATCCCTTTAAAATATCCTAATTGATGCAGTGCGCCCAGATCGATGGCATAATCACCAATGCGTGTTCCAATAGTAATGATATCGTCACGTGTTAAAAACACACCAAAAGGTATATTTTGAATGGGGAAGTCGGTATCTGTAGGCGTATCCAGCCACGTTTTTCTTTTTGGGTCGTTGGCAGTTAAAGGCATAGCGGTTTTTTTGTTGTTTGTAAAATGTTAATCAAATATATAATTTCTTCAGAACTAACGGCAAGCTTTTACTATTTTTGGTTTTTATTAACTTTTTCAGAAAAACTATGCAACGCGACGAACAGATTTTTGAACTTATTGAAGCGGAGAAACAACGACAACTGAATGGTTTAGAACTCATTGCTTCCGAAAATTTTGTAAGTGATCAAGTATTGGAAGCTGCCGGTTCTGTACTAACGAATAAATATGCCGAAGGCTATCCCGGGAAGCGCTATTACGGCGGTTGTGAAGTGGTGGATGAGGTAGAGCAGATCGCGATCGATCGCGCAAAAACCCTTTTTGGGGCCGAGTATGCCAACGTTCAGCCACATTCAGGCTCGCAAGCGAACACTGCGGTCTTTGCAGCTTGTTTGCAGCCCGGGGATACATTCTTGGGTTTCGATCTTTCGCATGGCGGCCACCTTACGCATGGATCGCCCGTAAACTTTTCCGGTCGTTTATACAACCCTGTATTTTACGGAGTAGAAGAAGCAACAGGGATGCTCAACTACGATACTATTGAAGCTATTGCCATAAAGGAAAAACCTAAAATGATCATTGCAGGAGCCTCAGCCTACTCGCGTGAGATAGACTATAAACGGTTTCGTGAGATCGCCGACAAAGTGGGCGCTATTTTATTGGCAGATATTGCCCATCCTGCCGGACTTATTGCTAAAGGTATCATTGCAGATCCCATTCCCCATTGTCATGTGGTTACCACCACCACTCATAAGACCTTACGAGGGCCAAGAGGCGGAATGATCTTAATGGGTAAAGACTTTGACAATCCTTTTGGGATCACATTAAAGAATGGTAGTTTGCGCAAAATGTCTTCGCTTCTTGACAGCGGGATCTTTCCCGGGAACCAAGGCGGACCCTTAGAACATATTATCGCCGCAAAGGCCATCGCATTTGGCGAAGCACTAACCGACGACTTCCTTCATTATATGGTACAAGTGAAGAAAAATGCCGCCGTTATGGCCGAAGCATTTATCGATAAAGGATATCACGTGATCTCCGGCGGTACTGACAATCACATGATGTTGATCGATCTTCGTAATAAGAATATTAGTGGTAAGCAAGCTGAAGAAGCTTTAGGAAAAGCCGATATTACCGTAAATAAGAATATGGTCCCGTTTGACAATAAATCGCCTTTTGTAACCAGCGGGATTCGGGTAGGAACCGCGGCTGTGACCACACGTGGTCTGGTGGAGACCGATATGCAACAGATCGTCGAACTTATGGATAACGTGATCTTGAACCATGAAGACGAGGGGATGTTGGAAGCTATCGCAGCTCAGGTACACGAAATGATGGCCGGATTGCCGCTGTTCAAGCAATACTAATGGAAGCATTTTCCACGCAGCGGTTGTCTATGCGTGAATTCACAAAGCAGGATGCACCGTTTCTGTATTCCTTAATGAACAGTGAAGGATGGCTGCAGTATATAGGGAACAGGAATATCAATTCACTGTTAGATGCCGAATCGTATTTGAAGACCCATTACTTGGGGAGTTACAAACAACATGGATTTGGAGCTTATGTAGTTATGCTGAAGGAACACAGCACTCCCATTGGCAATTGCGGACTTTATAAACGAGATACACTCTCGTATCCCGACCTAGGTTTTGCATTCTTGCCCGATTACTTCGGAAAAGGCTATGCCTTTGAAGCTGCACAAGCGGTTGTGAAATATGCTTCAGAAATCTTAGAACTTCCAAAGCTATACGCGATCACATTGCATGAGAATCAACGGTCGATTCATTTACTTGAGAAATTAGCCTTCAGAAATATAGGAGAGACCAAACTAAAAAGTGATGGGGAAGAACTACTTCTTTTTTCCAAAGATTTGCAGCCTTCAGAAAATATAATTGCAAAAAAATAGTGTGGAGAAAGAAATAAGTATACCTTTGCCGCTTAATTTAATACTATTATAATGCAAACAGGCACAGTAAAATTCTTCAACGATTCCAAAGGATTTGGTTTTATCACTGAAGATGACACAAACAAAGAACATTTTGTACACATTTCAGGTTTGATCGATGAGATCCGTGAAGATGACAGAGTGGAATTTGAACTTAAAGAAGGTAAAAAAGGATTAAACGCAGTAAACGTAAGAGTACTATAATATAATTTTCTTTCACTTTTGAAACACAAAACCCATCGCTCGAGCGATGGGTTTTTTTTATGTCTTGTCCTGTTTTAACCTAGTTAATTTCCGTCGTCGGGAAACACAATGCTTTCGTACGCACCGGCATCTGAAGGATTCGCCCGCACCGTTCCGTTGAGATCAACAGGAACCGGAGGTACTGTTGGGGTGATCCCTATATTCTCTGCGCCAGAGACATCTTTCTCTATGTTGAAGTTGTTCATTTCCGTATCCTGAAAGGCAGGATCTACGTTCAGTACGCTATTGGTGTACAGGGCATTGTTCTCAAACTGATAGTTGGGATCGTCACTAAAATCACCGTTGGGATCTTCAAAACGAATCAAGCTATTGGTAAAATTAAAATTGAACTGCGCACTTGAATTGGAAGGTACCAGACCCAGCTCTCGTTGCTCATTCCCGTAAACGATACAGTTGTTGAATGACGCGTTGAGGTCTATTCCGGACGTTTCGTTCAAAATGTTATCTAACGTAACGGCAGGGAAGGAGCGGAAACTTCCGGTCCAATAGTTTGCAAACGTACAATGATTAAAGGTATACGTGCCTCCAATGGAACATGCCAAAGCCGATTGTCCTGCGTTATTGATCACCATATTCTCCCCATATACGTTCCCTGTTCGAGCCAAAAGACCTATGTTGGCCGAGTTGTAGATCTGCACATTCTTTAAGGTAAGTGTCTCGTCACCGTCGTTGGCATCCATAAGGATCCCAACTGCACTATTCTTAATAGTGGTGTAACTAAATTCGTTATTGGTACTTCCTGCTGTCAACCAGATGGTCAGCCATTGACCGGGAATATCCGAAAAGTCGGGTTCCAGTCGATCACCTTCGAAAATGATCTCATTCTCCAATAACTCCGGATCGCTGCTGGGCAGTCCATTCGCCTTGATCGAGCCGGTATTGGCAACCAAGATGCCGCTATCGGCATGAAAGTGAACACGGGCTCCGGGTTCTACTGTCAAAGTTTTACCGGCACCCACAGCGGCAAATCCGTATATCACATAAGGTTTCTCGTTGGTGAAGGTCAGTTCGGTGTCGTCCAGAAAGAAGCCTTCTATTAAAATAGGTTCGCCATCATCGTCTTTTCCTAGATTTAATGTTTCAAACATGCCGTTCCCAAGATCCTCGGGAAAGAGGAAAACAGCATCCTGCACTAAGGTTACGAGCTCGACTTGCTGTTGGTTTGCACCGCTGTCAAACAGGATCTGGTCGGTATATAAAAAACGACTCTCGTCGGCAGGAAAATTAGTGATGTCGGCTGTAGTCTCTATAAAAATGAAAATACTATCCTTGGCCATTATCTGAACGTTCTCAAATATTTTACCGGGCACACCATCTACATTGAGGCGATAGTAGGAGGACTCACCGGTGCCTAAGCGTACCGATGGGATGTTGATATCCTCATCGCTTCGGTTGTATACCTTTAAATTATACGTGCTGGAACCTATATTGGTAAAAACGGTATCGAGGTAGACCGTGTCCTTTGAAAACTCCAAATTTCCGGTACTTGGAACACTTTCAAAATCATTTCGGCAAGAACTCCAAAAAATGAGACACCCCAAAAGTGCCAATCCGTATACATACTTCATCTAGAATAATTTTCAGTAAAAATATAACTTTTTATGGAGCTAATTATTGTAGTCCTTAAAAGTTATCGGTTTCGGTAAGGGTACAAACATCCTTAAAAAAGGAAGTGTTATTTCTCGATGATCTCGATCTTAAACAATTGGTCCCAATTCTTTCCGGTAACATACAAAATGTTTGGCTCGCCCTTGTAGGCAATTCCGTTTAAAACATCCAACTTGTCATGTTGTGTGACTTCGTCCTTTAAATTGCTAAGATTGATCACGCCTTCTACAGCGCCGTTGGTAGGATTCACAATGGCAATGGCACTTTGTTGGTAGATATTGGCATAGATCTTTCCTTCTACCCATTCCAGTTCGTTCACTCTTGGGATCTTACTGGTGTTCGTATAGATCTCGATGTACCCTTCTTCACCAAGAGTCTCCGGACTTAAGGTCCAGATCTTTTCGGTTCCGTCACTTTTATAGATGTTCGTACCGTCATTGCACAATCCCCATCCTTCCTTGCTTGCTCCATAGACAAACGTTCCTTTTTTCTCCAGGGTTGCCAGGTTATAGATGAATCCCGTGTTCTCTTGCCAAGTAAGTTGGTAAATCTTATCATTTAAAATCGTAAGACCTTCACCAAAGTAGGTTTCGGGCAAGGGGACTTGCTCTAGCACCTCGCCGGTAGTATAATTGGTTTTTCGAAGCGATGAAGATTTGTATTGTCCTGTACTTTCGTATAATGTATCATTTTCAAACTCTAGCCCTTGAGTATACGCATCACGGTCGTGAGGATATCGTTCTAAAATCTTATAGGTATAAAGTTTTGGTTTTTCTGAAGCGACCATGGTAAAAATTTTTGTTACCGAATAGGTGGATCCATTCGATTCGATACGCGCTTTCAAGTTTCGTTGTCCCAGTTTTTTTTCTGAAAGAGAGACCGAAACAGGCGCTGTTCCTTCCACCGAAGCGATCACATCGTCATCCAGCAGGTAGGTCACCGAAGAAATATCTCGGTTCTTTATATTTTGTAACGACACCGAGATCGTTTCGGCCGGTGTATACACCTTCTTATTCTCCTTGATTTGGATGCTGAACAGGTCGTTGGCATTTTCTGATGTATCGCCGCAGCCGCTTACAAAAGCCGCTAAGAGCATCACTATAAAATACTTATGGAATTTCATGATTCGATCAAATTTTCGGCAAGATATTTATTATAATCTAGAACTAAAAATCATTGTGAAATCTACAAAATCCCGTATATTTGCACCGGCAAGTCCTACACAACCAGCTCCTGTTGAATCCCCCAGGGCGGGAACGCAGCAAGGGTAGACGGTCGTAGCGGTGTGATGTAGGTAGCTTGCCATTTTTTGTACCCTTATTTTTCGTTCCAATCTTTTGGAAAAGTACACAGGGTAACGCATCTTTGTCCTTTCAAGCAATCGTATGGCGAACGTAGTTTTTATTACCGGAGGTTCTTCAGGAATTGGGAAAGCCATAGCCGAATTTCTTACCAAAAAAGGGTTCCGTGTTTACGGAACTAGCAGAACGCCTCAAAAGTATACAGACCAATGTTCTTTTCCCTTGCTAGCCATGGACGTGACAGATACTGCTTCTATTGAAGCGGCTGTTTCCGAAGTTATTAAAAGAGAAGGCAGGCTGGACGTGCTTATTAACAATGCAGGAGTTGGTATAACCGGTCCCATTGAAGAAACTCCCGATGCAGAGATCCATAAAGCGTTCGAAACCAACTTGTACGGGCCCATCCGTGTGATGAAGGCAGTGTTACCGCAAATGCGGCAGCAACATAGGGGACACATTCTCAATATAACCTCTATTGCCGGATATATGGGATTGCCGTATCGCGGGATCTACAGCGCCACCAAATCGGCTTTAGAGATCACCACCGAGGCTTTTCGTATGGAAGTAAAGCAGTTTGGTATTGAAATGACCAATATTGCCCCGGGGGATTTTGCCACCAATATAGCTGCCGGAAGGTATCACGCCCCGGTCTTGGAAGATTCGCCTTACAGAGATGCCTATGGGAGTACCCTTCGTCAAATGAACGAACATGTAGATAAAGGTGAGGACCCTGCAAAAATGGCGCAAATGGTATTCAAAATCATTTCCACTACGAAACCCCGAATTCATTATAAAGTTGGGGCGCCCCTTCAAAAATTCTCCATTGTACTTAAAAGAGTGCTACCCGATAAGGTATACGAGCGAATGTTGCTCAATCACTATAAGCTCAAGTAGGTTGTAAACAATGCTTGTTCGGAAAATAGTTAGTGCAAACGTTTTACAACAAGACGATCTTATGTACTTTTGTACCTACTAAAATTATAAACCCTTTACTATGAAATTTTTCATTGATACGGCTAATCTGGATCAAATTCGCGAGGCTCAAAACTTAGGAGTGCTCGATGGTGTGACTACAAATCCTTCGTTAATGGCGAAGGAAGGTATTACCGGACGAAACAATATTCTTAAACATTATGTAGACATCTGCAAGATCGTGGATGGTGATGTCTCTGCCGAAGTGATCGCAACCGATTTTGAAGGCATGGTAAAGGAAGGAGAGGAGCTGGCCGAGCTCCATGAACAGATCGTAGTCAAGATCCCTATGATTAAAGAAGGCGTAAAGGCTATTAAATATTTTACAGATCACGGGATTCGAACCAACTGTACCTTGGTGTTCTCTGCAGGACAGGCCTTGCTAGCAGCCAAGGCAGGAGCGACCTATGTATCTCCCTTTATTGGCCGGTTGGATGATATTTCCACCGATGGATTGAGCCTTATTGCCGACATTCGCTTGATCTACGATAATTACGGTTTTGAAACACAAATTCTTGCCGCTTCCGTGCGTCATACCATGCATGTACTTGAATGTGCTAAAATAGGAGCCGATGTGATGACAGGGCCTTTATCCTCTATAGAAGGGTTGCTTAAACATCCGCTTACAGATATTGGCCTGGCAACCTTCTTAGCCGATTATAAGAAAGGGAACTAAAATTCAATCACCCACAGAAAAAGCCTCCAATAATGGAGGCTTTTTTTGTGGGTTTATTTTGATGCTATTGATTGAGGTAACCTAACAGCAGCGCTTCCATTTGCGGATTAAAGAGATTGGCATTTCCTTCTAGGATAACCCCGTTTTTATCTACGAGTATGGATTTATTCACTGTATTGATCACCAGTTTATTTTCAGCCTCATCTATATTTTCCAGTTGAAACTCCAACTTATGGCTGTATCCGGCATTGCGAACAATATCGCGCCATTTTTTAAAATGGGTATCGGTATTTATTCCAATAAAGTCGTATTCGGGATATTTATCTTTCAACTCGGCTGCTTTCGAATGTATGTCTTTATAATGGCGCATGGATTGAGCCGACCAGAAATACAGAACGGTTGGTTTCTTGATCAACTTCTGTAGGTCTGTCACGGTATTATCTGTGGTCACTAATAGTACATTGGGAATGATATTCCCGGGAGTCAAACGCATTGTTGCTTCGGCGAGTGCTTCGATCTCACGATGGTGATAAGCGTTGGTATTTGTCTTTAAAAAGAGTTCTTTGATACGCCTTTCTTTTTCGGCGTCCTTCCCGTTGATCAAATAATGTTTTACGAAAGTGCGAAGCAAGTTGTTTTTTAATGAATCGTTCGTTACTAGGCTATCGATGGTTTGGATCTTGTGATAATTGTGCAGATAGGAAAATTTGTCTAAATCCTGTTCCGATTTATACTTTTCATATACAATATTATCAAAGTAGCGATTGAGGAATCGGTAGTAGGGATAATAAGAACGAAGTTCTTCATTGCCAAAGTCAATCTTCTTGCGATAGTCGAAAAAACCTTTGGGATAGGTTATGGAATTCGCTGCATTGGCGGTTACGTACATCTCCTTTTTTGAAAAGTAATCGTAGTTGATATTGGCATCTACAATAGCTTCAAACGCTTCGCTGGTATCATGTGAATCCTTAAAATCTTCAAACATAGAAACACGTATTTGTTTTAGGGAATCCAATTTGGCTTCGTAAGCTTTTGGAGAAAGTGTATACCAAGATGGAACCACTTTGTTCTCGGCTTCATTAAGAAGAAAAAGCTCCATAAGAAGATTGTTCTTGTCTGCTCCTTTGCCCGTGTAAGTAAGAGATTCGTCGAAATCTACGGTATTTACCCTAAAGATGATACTGTCACCGGGCTCAACATAAAACATTTGGTATTCGAAATGCTGAAAGGAATAGAATCCACTCTTAAAATCCTTGGCTTCGTAAAGAAAGAAGTTCTTGTCGTTCAAAGCTACAGTGTCCAATACTTTTTGATCCTTCCGAAGGACTACACTTTCAGACTTGGGATTGACTACTTCTCCGCCAATCCAAATGGTCTTGGAGGAATCTTCTGAAGCGTTATTGCAGGAAACGCCCAAAACTATGAAAAGGAGGAATAGTAACTTATTAAACAATGGGTGCTGTGGTTTAGGTAGAAACAAAAGTAATTCACCATGCAGGGTGGGAATGTTAATTCCTCGTTAAAAGGAATTTTAAAACGTTAATGTTTCTTCAATCCCAGTTAATTGGCTACTTTTGTGGCGAATTACAAAAATTTCTAAACGCTATGCTTTCAGTTTCAAATCTATCGGTTCAATTCGGGAAACGAGTCCTATTTGACGATGTCAATACCCAATTTGTACAGGGCAATTGCTATGGCATCATTGGGGCAAACGGGGCCGGAAAATCTACCTTTTTAAAGATCCTTTCGGGCAAGCAAGATCCAACTTCTGGTCATGTGCATTTAGAACCCGGTAAGCGTATGTCGGTGTTGGAACAGAACCACAACGCTTACGACGAGTTTATGGTATTGGAAACCGTGCTTCGCGGAAACAAGGAACTGTTCGCTATTAAATCTGAGATCGATAAGCTGTACGAAGATTATTCCGATGAAAACGCAGAGCGCATCGGGGAACTTCAGGTTGCTTTTGAGGAGATGAACGGGTGGAATGCCGAAAGTGACGCGGCAGCTTTGTTGTCTAACCTTGGTATTGACGAAACAGCGCACTACAGCCTTATGGGCGACTTAGACGGAAAACAGAAAGTACGCGTTCTGCTTGCACAGGCCTTGTTCGGCAATCCGGATGTGTTGATCATGGATGAGCCAACCAACGATCTCGATTATGAAACCATAAGCTGGCTAGAGAACTTTTTAGCTAATTATGACAATTGTGTGATCGTGGTGTCTCACGACAGGCACTTTTTAGATTCGGTGTGTACACATATTAGCGATATCGACTTTGGAAAGATCAACCATTACAGCGGTAATTATACCTTCTGGTACGAAAGCAGTCAGTTAGCAGCCAGACAGCGGGCACAGCAAAACAAGAAGGCCGAAGAGAAAAAGAAAGAACTGGAAGAATTCATTAGACGATTTTCTGCGAACGTGGCAAAGTCGAAACAAGCAACCAGTAGAAAGAAAATGATCGAGAAACTGAATGTTTCAGATATTAAACCCTCCAGCCGCAGGTATCCGGCCATTATCTTCGAACGCGAACGTGAAGCGGGAGATCAAATTCTAAACGTCGAGAATCTTTCGGCATCACTTGACGAAGAAGTACTTTTTAAAAACGTGGATATCAATCTGGCAAAAGGAGATAAGGTAGTTGTGTACTCGAGAGATTCTCGTGCCACAACGGCATTTTATGAGATTATTAGCGGGAATGCCAAAGCCGACACCGGGAACTATCAATGGGGCGTTACCACGGCACAAAGTTATTTGCCTTTGGACAACAGTTCTTTTTTCGACAATACGATGTCTTTGGTCGATTGGTTGCGGCAATGGGCCAAGACCGAAGAAGAGCGAGAGGAAGTGTACATACGCGGATTTTTGGGTAAAATGTTGTTTAGCGGTGAAGAGGCATTGAAGAAATCAAATGTACTATCCGGAGGTGAAAAAGTTCGTTGTATGCTAAGCCGAATGATGATGATGCGTGCCAACGTGCTTCTTCTTGATGAACCCACCAATCACTTGGACCTGGAATCGATCACGGCATTTAACAACTCCTTGAAGAATTTTAAGGGGACGGTTCTGTTCACCACACACGATCATGAATTTGCGCAGACGGTAGGGAATCGCGTTATAGAACTAACACCTAATGGGGTGATCGATCGTTATATGACCTTTGATGAGTATATGAACGATAAGAAGATCAAGGAGCAGCGGGATAGTATGTATGCCGAAAAGGTTTAACGGCTATTCACCTATTTCTTTTAAGTATGCATCGATGGTTTGCTGCGCCTTAGGAAGTTCGTCGTTACGAATATACAGCATCACTTGACCGGGAACACCTATTGTGAAGCCGGCTTGAATACTACTTTCGTTATCATTTCGCTCAATTGGGCTGATCCCCAGATCATTAAGCCGCGACACCAATCCTTTGGCGATCATCGCCGGACCGGTATAAATTCTTGTCGTTTCGTTCTTGTATTGTGACATATCTTTTTTCTTTAGGCATTATAGAATTTGCTATCCCAAATAGCATTGTTGAAATTTTTCCCCTTGGCAAAACCATAAAAGAGTACGATACCGCCTACGGCCTTAAACATAAATAAGAACATAAGGAGATACTCTTGGGGCGTTACCACTGGTGTAAACAGATGCAACGGCATCATCGCAGTTAAAATTATACTCACGATAAAGATGGTGAAGACAAGGTTCTCAAAACTTTTATAGGGCCACATAAGGGCTTTCCTAAAGGGGTGAAGATCATTTCCCCACGTGTGTATCAAATAGAAATAATCATTTCCTAACGGTATGAATAGCAAGGGGTCATCGGCATTTTCAAGTTTCAACAATTTTGAAGGAGCCATGATCTTGAAATGTTCTAGCCGGGTGTTATGAATTTTTTCGAACTCACGTATGGCCGAAATGGCTTCGGAAGGAAACGGTCCTTTAAAATAATATGCATCTAAGAATCGAAGACGGTAATCGACACATATTTTCTTAATATCCTGAAGCTCATAGATCCGCTGGGGTTCCAGATGGGATATATCTATAGGTTCTGAAGGCTTATCAGGGGAAGGAATACCTTGCAATCGACTTTTGATCCCGGCACGTATGGTTTCATTTTGTGCAAGTATGGCGTGTACTTCTGCCAAGATCGCTTCGGAAGTGATTCGCTTGTTTCTGGAGCGTTTTAGTTGTTCTTCAATATTGGTTTTGGAAAGCATGGCGGCAATTTTCTTTTAAAAATACAGACAAGCCTTCAGTCGAACAACATTTTAACATTAATTTGAAAAGACACTAAATAATTGAGAACATTCTCCGTTTTGGTATCGTAATTGATTAATTTTAGCGAATTAAACTCATATAAAATGATCTTAAAGCGTACTGCATTCTTACTTTTGACAACCTTCTTAACGCTGAATGTGCTATCACAGAGTGCCTTGAGCAAGGAAAATCCTTCAGTAAAGACCACATGGAACGAAGTTACGTTCGATTCGCAAAAAACACTTTCAGAAAACCTTGCCCTTACGGAAGAATTCAGTGAGACCCAACGTATCTTAAAGGATGTGGAAGCTCACATGCTTAACGAGGATACTATGGTCACTGTGTTTGTTGCCGAAGACGCTGCATACAAGGCACTGGATAAGAACGAGTACAAAGCCTTGTTTGCATCAAAGAATACTATGAAGAATTTCTTTTCATACTATGTGGTTCCCGGACGATTGGACGCTACAACCTTGCGACTTGCGATATCAAAAAATGGAGGAACCGCGTATCTCAATACTATAAACGGCGAACAGCTTGGCGTTAAGGAACGCGACGGAAAAGTGATCGTGTTCGACAAGAATGGTAATACAGCCACGATCACGGCCTCAAATTTCTATCATGCCAATGGATTCTTTCATATTTTAAACGGATTGGTTTTTCCGGCTACGGCCAAGTAGCGGTTCCTAGAGGGGTCTTACAAACGTTAAATAAATAATAAATCCGAAGTCTGCTAAAACCGCAGTACTTCGGATTTCGTTTGTATGCATATAACTCAAAACAAAAAATTAGATTATGAAAAAGTCAAACATTAGTACACTTATTGCCGTAACAGTAACTCTTTTTGTGGGTAGCACTTCAATCGCGCAGGACAAAATGATGAAGGATAACATGAATAATGAAAAGACCGTGATGGTGGGTGGAGCTGCCATGTATCCCAGCAAGAATATTATTCAAAATGCGGTTAATTCAAAAGACCATACCACGTTAGTGGCAGCTGTAAAAGCAGCAGAACTGGTGGATGTGCTACAAGGTGATGGACCGTTTACCGTTTTCGCCCCAACCGATGCTGCTTTTGCCAAATTACCTGCCGGAACTGTTGAGGCATTGGTACAACCGGAGAACAAAGCGAAACTTCAAAGTATTCTAACGTATCATGTGCTTTCCGGGAACTATTCAGCTGAAGCTATTGTAAATGCTATCAAAAAGGGGAAAGGTAAAGCTACTTTTAAGACCGTGAGCGGGGGAACGCTAACCGCGATGTTGAAAGGATCTAACGTAGTTTTAAAAGATGAGAACGGCGGAATGTCTATGGTCACTATTGCAGATGTGTTTCAATCCAACGGAGTGATCCATGTGGTAGATACAGTCGTATTGCCCGGTAATAATAGCAAGAAATAATCTTCTTTGTATCGAAATTAAAAGCGTCTGCTACCTACTAGCGGACGCTTTTTCGTTTAACGCAATGTGGCTCCGAAATCGGTTTCAAAACGTTGTTGCAATTTTGCCATGATCTTATCGATCTGTTTGTCGGTGAGCGTTTTATTCTCATCCTGAAGTGTGAACGACACCGCATAGGATTTCTTTCCGGCCGGTAGTTTCGTTCCTGTAAAGACATCAAACAATGTGACCTCTTTCAGTAAGGATTGTTCGGTTTGAAAAGCCGCATCTCTTAAACTTTCGAAGGCAACGGCAGTGTCCAATAAAAGGGCAAAGTCTCTGGTTACTTCGGGAAACTTAGGAATGGCCTTCATTTCAAAAGTCCCTGTGGGGATCTCTTCCAGCACCAAGTCCCAATTGAAATCGGCGTAGAATGTCTCGGCATCGATATCGAAAGCCGAAGTAAGCTTCTTGCGCAGCACACCGAATTCCACCAATGTCTTTTTCTCCTTTACAAAGCAAATCCCTTCCGAAAAAAGATCACTTTTCAAGCCCTTCTCGGTATATCCCGCAATCCCTAAACGCTGTAAAATGGCGGTGATCACTCCCTTCAGATAAAAGAAATTGGTCTGGGACGAATTGCTTGCCCAGTTCTCAATTTCCTTAGTCCCGGAAATCGTCAATGCCAAGTGTTTCTTTTCAACACGGCCTTCGGGATATTGGTGATAGGTTTTGCCGAATTCGAACAACTTAACGTTGTGCATACGTCTATTCTTGTTGTATGCCAAGGCTTCCAAACCGCCAAACACCATGGATTGCCGTAACACTGATAGATCCTGACTTAACGGATTGAGCATGGTAACACTGTGTTCCGGATTGAGAGAAGCGGTTAGATCTACATATTTTTCCGAAGTGAGGGAATTTCCTAACATCTCATGAAATCCCAGTCCTATGAGTTGACCTGCGGTCTTGTTCTGAATCTTATAATCTTCTACTTTCTTGGTAGTGGCTATAGAAGCGTGTAGTTTTTCGGTAAAATTGATCTTGTTGTATCCGTACACCCGAAGGATCTCCTCGATGACATCGACTTCCCGGATCACATCGTTTCGATAGGCCGGAATGGTCATACCAATGCCGGTTTCAGTAACGTTATTTACTTTAATCTCTAAGGAAGTAAGAATGCTCTTTATGGTTTCCTTCGGAATTTCCTCTCCAATAAGCCTTGCGGTATTCTCAAAATTGAGGACCACTTGATGATCGCTTATTTTTTTAGGATAAATATCTACGACATCGCTGGTGGTCTCTCCTCCGGCGATTTCAGTAATCAAAATTGCGGCCCGCATTAACGCATACTCCGTGATATTGGGATCGATACCACGTTCGAATCGGAAGGATGCATCAGTATTTAAATTATGTCGTTTCGCTGTTTTACGAACACTCACCGGATCGAAATAGGCGCTTTCCAAAAAGATGCTGGTCGTTTTATCGGTGACTCCGCTATACATACCGCCAAAAACCCCGGCGATACACATAGGGCCTTCAGCATCACAGATCATGAGATCTTCCCCATCTAAGATTCGCTCCACGCCATCGAGCGTTGTGAATTTAGTTCCGGCTGCTAGGGTTTTTACAAGGATCTTATTCCCGGAAATCTTCGCAGCATCGAAAGCGTGCAGGGGTTGCCCAAGTTCGTGCAACACATAATTTGTGGCGTCCACGACATTGTTTATAGGCGCCAGGCCTATGGCCTTCAGTCTGTTTTGTAACCAAGTGGGTGAATCTTTCACCTTTAATCCTGAAAGGGTTATTCCACAATATCTTGGAGCTAATTTAGGCTCCTTTACTTGTACGTCAATTTTGAGCGTTCGGTTATCAATATGAAAACTGCTTGTAGAAGGAGTAATGAGTTCTACAGACATCCCTTTTTGGAGCAAGCCTGCACGAAGATCACGTGCGACGCCCCAATGACTCATGGCATCAGCACGGTTCGGAGTGAGACCTATCTCGAATACCGTATCATTCTCTACTTTATACACCGTAGCTAAATCGGTGCCGGGTTTTAGTTTTTTGTTAAGCACTAAGATCCCCTCATGGCTTTCGCCCAGACCAAGTTCGTCTTCGGCACAGATCATGCCTTCACTTACCTCACCGCGAATCTTTCCTTTCTTGATCTCCCAAGGCTTACCTTCGGCATCATACAACGTAGTGCCTACCGTGGCAACCGGTACTTTTTGTCCTACAGCAACATTGGGTGCGCCACAAACGATCTGTAAATCAGGACCCTCACCAATGGTTACTTTGGTTACTTTAAGACGATCGGCGTTGCTGTGTGGTTCACACTCCATTACTTCGCCAACGACAATACCCTGAAGGCCTCCGCGTACCGATGTAAACGATTCTATTCCTTCAATTTCGAGTCCCAGATCTGTGAGTAACTCCCCTGTTTTTTGGGCATCCCAGTCAATGTTTACAAATTGTTTTAGCCAGTTGTATGAAATCTTCATAAAATATTCTTAACAAACCGCAAAGATAGCATTTACCTCGTTTTTTGTGACTATTTTTGATACTTTCCCTATCAGAAATTCAAAATTATATGAAGTATTTACTTTTCCTCTTTAGCGCACTGTTGGTTGTCTCCTGTAACAGGGACCCTAAAACTCCTAAGATAGGGGAATGGCGTGCTGTTTTGGAATTGGATAAAGGGAAAAAGATCCCGTTCTTAATGGAATATGGTACCGGAAATGTCATTACTTTTTTTAATGCGGGGGAAGCGATTGAGATCACCGATGTCACCATAAAAGGCGATAGTATTCTTTTGGAACATCCTGTTTTTGAAGGCATTTTTAAAGGGATCTACACTGAAGATTCTATCTACGGAAATTTTGTGCAACCCAGTTTGGATCGTGTGGTGCCATTTAAGATGAAACAGGGGCGGGCCGAACGATTTGAACTTTCAAAAGCACCTAATCAGATCGTGACCGGAAATTGGGAGACGGTGTTTAGTCCTGATTCGGAAGCAGATCGCTATATAGCCAAAGGGATTTTCGAGCAGAAGGGACATAAAGTAACGGGTACGTTTAGGACCACTACAGGCGATTACCGCTTCTTGGAGGGCGCTGTGGAAGGGGATTCACTTAAACTTTCAACTTTCGACGGGGCCCACGCGTTCCTGTTTGAAGCAGAGGTGAAGGACAGTATCATGAATGGAATTTTCTACAGCGGAAATCACTGGAAAGAACCTTTTACGGCGAAGCGTAATGAAAACTACGAATTACCAAAAGCAGATTCATTGACCTTTTTGAAGGAGGGATACCAGAATATCGAATTTAGTTTTCCGAACACAAAGGGAGAGATGGTCTCTTTGTCCGATGAACGCTTTCAGAATAAAGTAGTGATCGTACAAATTATGGGTACTTGGTGCCCCAACTGTTTGGATGAGACCAAATACTTTTCAGAATATTATAAAAATAACAAGAACGACCAACTTGAATTTATAGCACTTGCTTTTGAATATGCCAAAACCGAAGCCAAAGCGATCCAAGCGATCAACAAGTTAAAAAATGCTGTTGATGTTCCTTATCCCATTCTACTTGCTCAATACGGCAGTAGCAGCAAGCAAAAAGCTAACGACAAGTTACCTATGCTCAATCACGTGCTTTCCTATCCAACTACTATTTTCATCGATAAAAGCGGCAACGTTCGAAAGATTCACACCGGATTTAACGGCCCCGCCACAGGCGATGAATATGATGCCTTTGTGAAAGAGTTTGAAGGGTTTGTACAAATGCTTCTCGAAGAAACCCCGGAAGATCAATCGCCGCAATGAGATCCTTCTGCAATCCATCGTTTCTCTTCTTCAAAAGCTTTATAGTCATGGTTTATAGCACCTAAGCCTAAAAAACTAAGGCTTAAACCGGCATGTACAACATATTTACAGGTCGCTGTATGACAAGGACGGTTATCCAACAAACCCGTGCTAAGATACGACGATGTATGTGTATTGAGTAACAGATAAGGTACTATGGTATTGCCAAAAATACCGATCTCGAAACGTGGAAACTCAACCCCCACGCCCATGCCCGCAATTCCGGCGGTAGCTGTATTACTGTCTCCTGTTTGCTCGGCTTGATCTCCGGTTACATCGGCAAACGTATTCACATGACCCGTTTCATAGCTAAAACCAATACTACTATTGTACTTGAGTTTGATACTCACCTGACTACTACTTCCGGGGGCTACTTCCGGATAGATCTTTAAATTAGCTTTTAATCGCAGGGTCACAGGGATCACTCCGTTCACCAAAATGGTTCTTTCGATCTTTGCAGGAATTTCAAGAATGGCAATCTCCGATCCTAAACCCACTGCCGCGAATTTCACTTCCATCTCGCCTTCCATCCCATCGTTGCGATAGGTGAATTGCTGGGTTTCGCCATCTTCAATTAGAATTTGTGCATTGCTGGTAAAGGAGGAGATAAAACCTTCGGCAACAATACTGCATACATTGCCTTTTTCGGCACTGAGTTTTATCTTTAGCTTACCACCGGCTTCGGGAGTGAGGTTAAACCCTACTTTCCATCCTTTAATCATTTCCTCGTACCGTATGTGAAGTCCTTCTTCGCCTTCCGGGGAAATTCCCTCTCCTTCCTCTTGAGGAGTCAACAGCCCCAACATTGGGGTAGCCATGCTAATAACAGGTTGTCCAACGTGCATCGTAGTAGTCGCTGCCGTTGCGTTGGACCAATTTATTGGAGCGCTGTACTCGATGTTGGCATCCTTGTAATAATCGGTGAGTTTAGCAAAATCTGTCGTTACGACAAAGGTTCCGTTCTCTTTACGTACGTTCTTAATTTTGCGAAGTGAATGCGTTTCAAAAAGAACGACAGTTCCGGCTTGAAGATTTTCCACGGCGTCGGCATCGTCATTGAAAATGTAGGTTCCGGTTTTGGGATCGTATGATTGCAGTGATTCCATCACAGGTGCCGGAACATTGGCCGTATGCTCTTTTTTGGTTGCTTCCAGCGTCTCGGTTTTGGGCGTAATAAAACGCTGTTGGTCCATGGATGATGAAGAGGGGGTATTGGAACATCCCGCCAAGAACAGAAAACAAGCGATTGCAAAAAATAGAATGGATTGGTAGTTGGTTGTTGTCATAGCAGTGTGTAGTTTAAGTGCTACAACTAAAGGTAACTACTTTACGGTGAACGGCATAGAAAAAAATGAACTTTTAAAAGAGGGCGTATTTTTTAGGAAATATAATTCCAAATATTCTTGTATTTAGACAGCTGTGCAAAGGTCTGTTTAATGGGGATATTGTGCGGTTGCTCCAAATTAGGGTCTTCCTTGAGTACCTGAATGGCATAGCTGCGGGCGATCTTAACTATTTCTGAATCCTTTACAATATCGGCTATACGCAAATTAAGGACACCGCTTTGTTGAGTTCCCATGAGATCACCGGGTCCTCGAAGTTTTAGATCGACCTCACTAATTTCAAAACCATCGTTGGTGCGCACCATGGTCTCCAGACGTGTTCGTGCGTCGGCAGAGAGTTTATGACCAGTCATTAGGATACAGTAACTCTGCTCGGCACCCCGCCCAACACGACCCCGCAATTGATGTAGTTGCGATAAACCGAAGCGTTCTGCACTTTCAATTACCATGACACTTGCATTAGGAACGTCGACACCTACTTCAATAACGGTCGTAGCAACCATGATTTGAGTTTCACCTTGTACAAATCGGTCCATTTCATACTCTTTGTCGGCAGATTTCATTTGGCCGTGAACAATCGAGACTTGATATTGGGGAAGCGGAAATTCCCTTACAATACTTTCGTAACCATCCATAAGATCCTTGTAGTCCATTGCCTCACTTTCTTGGATAAGCGGATAGACAATATACACCTGCCGACCCTTTGATATTTCATCCTTTAAAAAGCGAAAAACCTTGAGTCTGTTTGCATCAAATCTGTGCACGGTTTTTATGTCTTTTCGTCCCGGAGGTAACTCATCAATAATACTAATATCGAGGTCTCCGTAAACGCTCATGGCAAGGGTGCGGGGGATAGGGGTGGCGGTCATGATTAGTACGTGCGGAGGATAGTCATTTTTATGCCACAATTTGCTCCGCTGGGCGACTCCAAAACGATGTTGCTCATCAATGATAGCGAGTCCTAAATTTTTAAAAATAACGCTGTCTTCGAGCAGCGCATGCGTGCCGATGAGAATGTCTAAGGAGCCGTTTCTCAGTTTTTCGTGAATCTCTCTTCTTTTTGAAGTTTTAGTTGAACCAGTTAACAATTCTATACTGGTATTGAGTGAGTTACACAATTCAAATATGTTGTTATAGTGCTGGACTGACAAAATTTCAGTAGGAGCCATCAAGCAGGCTTGGAAACCATTGTCAAGTGCTATAAACATTGATAAGAGCGCCACTATGGTCTTCCCGGAACCAACATCTCCCTGCAACAAGCGATTCATCTGTGCGTGACTCCCTAGATCTTGTCTAATTTCTTTGATCACCCGCTTCTGTGCTTCGGTTAATTCGAAGGGTAAATGGTGGTTGTAAAAGGTATTAAAATGATCCCCTATAACAGGAAAAGGATACCCCTTTATTTTTGTTTTATGAAGTAGGTTTTTACGTATAAGTTGAAGCTGAATGTAGAATAATTCTTCAAATTTTAATCGGTATTGAGCACGTGCCAAATGGGATTGGCTTTTCGGGAAATGTACGTTGAAAAGTGCCTCGTTTTTTGACAGTAATTTAAGCTGTTCAAGAAGGGGTTGTGAAAGGCTTTCAGAAAATCCTTTTTTAGACTCTAAAAACAGCTGTTGCATCAGCCCGCCAATTACCCGATTTGTAATACCGCTGTTCGATAATTTTTCAGTGGAAGGATAAACAGCCTGCATGGCAGAACGAATGCTCTTCTCATGTGCCTCCAACAATTCCATATCGGGATGAGGCATCGAAAAGGTTCCGTTGAACCAGGTCGTCTTTCCGAAGATCACATAAGGAACGTTCATCTTTAAATGCTCTTTGATCCATTTGTGACCACGAAACCAAACTAGCTCCATGCTGCCCGTCTCATCTGTAAAAGTAGCAACCAGGCGTTTACCCCGCTGTTGTTGCACCATTTTGAGATGTGTGATCTTACCAATGACCTGAATTTCAGCATTGGTTTGTTGTAATTGTCCGATCTTATAATATTGCGTTCGATCTAGGTATCTGTTGGGAAACAGATTCAGCAGGTCTTGAAACGTATGAATGCCGAGCTCTTTTTTAAGCAGGTCTGCTCTATTGGGACCAACACCCTTAAGATAGTCGATAGGCGTTTGCAGAAAATTCGCATTCATAGAACGAATTTAGCAATTCCATGCGAAGAGAAGGAATCTCCACTAAGGATTTTGTAATTTTAGCCAGATAATTGATACACATCTTTCATGCGCCTACTTATTTCCGCTTTCCTTTTGTGTTTTGCCTCACTCCTCGTTGCCCAACAAACGGAGGTTGTCGATTTCCTAAAAGTAGAAGCTGTCCTTATTCCCAATGTTTCTGAAAGCTCCATCGAAGGAAGCGTTCGTTATACCTTCAAAGTGCTTCAGGAGACAGACTCACTCTATTTGGATGCCAAGAACATGAAAGTGCTTGCGAATCCTTCTCATGTAAAGACGGTAGCGTCAACCGATCGTATTTGGCTGCTGGGTGACTTTACAAAAGGGAAGGAGTACACAGCAGCATTTACTTATAAGGCCTTTCCGAGGCAAACCCTCTATTTTGTGGGTGAACAATTGTGGACCCAAGGACAGGGAAAATATACCTCACACTGGCTTCCCAGTATAGATGATATGAACGATAAGATAGAGTTCGACCTCACGCTGGCGAGCCCTAAGAACAAAACAGTGATCGCAAATGGGGTGTTAAAACAAACGTATTCTGAAAATGAACTTACTTATTGGCAATGGGATATGCAGCAGCCTATGTCCAGTTATTTGGTGGCTTTTGCAATAGGACCCTTTAAAAAACGAGAAATCAAATCCAAAAGCAGTATACCCATTGCCTTGTATATTTCAGAAGGAGATACCGCCAAGTGGGAGCCTACCTATCGATACAGCAAAGAGATATTTAATTTTCTGGAAGCTGAAATTGGCGTCCCGTACCCGTGGCAGAATTACAAGCAAGTGCCCGTAAAGGACTTTTTATACGCCGGAATGGAAAACACCACGGCTACCTTTTTTTCTGAAGCCTTTGTAGTAGATAGCATTGCATTTAATGACAGGAACTACATCAATGTCAATGCACATGAGCTTGCGCATCAATGGTTTGGAAATTTAGTCACTGAAACCGAAGGAACACACCATTGGCTCCACGAAGGATTTGCTACCTATTACGCCTTGTTGGCTGAAAAGGAAATCTTTGGTGATGCATATTATTATTGGAAACTGTATCAAAGCGCAGAACAGTTAAAAGCAATGAGTGACGACGGAAAAGGGGAATCCCTATTAGATCCTAAAGCGAGCTCCTTGACCTTTTATGAAAAGGGTGCCTGGGCATTACATATGCTAAAGGAAATTATAGGGAAGCGTCAATTTCAGCAGGCCGTCAAGAACTATCTTACAAAATATGCTTTCAAAAATGTGACGACAGATAATTTCTTGGATGAGGTGAAAGCCGTCACCGCGGTCGATATTTCTCAATGGGAAAAGGATTGGTTACAACAAACAGCCTTTAAGGCAGCTCAAGCCTATGAATCTTTAAAGAAAAATGATGCCATGTTGCATTTTTTTGAAGTTACCAGCCTTCGGGATGCTCCTTTTGCTGAAAAAAAAGTCGCGTTGTCACAAGCACTACAATCAGACAACGAATATGTAGGTCAGGAGGTAGTCTACCAATTGGCCAACGAGTCAGTCTCCGAAGCACTTTTACTCTATCAGAAAGCGTTGCAAAGTGATAATTTGTATATTCGGCAAGCCGTTGCACTTACTATGGAGGAGATTCCGCCCTCCTTACAAGCCTCTTTTGAAAATTTGCTGAATGATCCTTCCTACAGTACTCAAGAAGCCGCTTTGTATCGATTATGGTCCGCAGTACCCGAACGCAGAGCGTTCTATTTAGATACTATGAAGGGCGTTCTTGGTTTTCAGGATCGAAATGTACGTCAGTTATGGTTGGCACTCGCTCTCCTTACTGAAGGCTATCAGGAAGCGAATAAACGCAATTTCTTAGAGGAATTGAAAGGATACACAGCTCCCGAATTCGCTTTTGAAGTTCGTGAACGGGCTTTTGGTTATGTATATGAACTTGGACTGTTTGACGAAGATACTTTGGAACATCTTGTGAATGCTTCGGTGCATCATAATTGGAGATTCCGAAATTCGGCACGATCAATCCTGAAAGAAGTGTTGCGAGATCCAGTTTTGAAAGCTAAAATAACCGGTATGTGGGACTTCTTTTCAGAAGCCGAAAAAAAGAGTGTTCAATCCTTAGAAAAAGCAGAATGAGGGCATTGGTAATTTCAGGAGGGGGAAGCAAAGGAGCGTTTGCGGGCGGTGTGGCACAATATCTTATTGAGGAGCTGTTTCACGACTATGATCTCTTTGTAGGGACCTCTACCGGAAGTTTACTTATTTCACATCTTGCCTTGCAAAAGGTCGAAAAGATCAAAGAGGTGTATACTTCCGTGAATCAAAACAGCATTTTTAATCGCCGACCTTTTCTTATTAAGAAAGATAAATACGGCGGAAAGCAAATAGGAATCGATCATTTTAATGTATTGCGTAATTTTTTGCGTGGCAGTAAGACATTCGGAGAAAGTCAAAACTTGCGTAAGCTCATTAAAGAAACCTTTACACAGCTTGAGTTCAATATGCTGAAAGAGGGCTCCAAAGACGTTGTAGTTACGGTTTCCAACTTAAGTCTCAATCAGGTGGAATACAAATCGATCAACGATTTTAATTACGAGGACTTTCTGGACTGGATTTGGATCTCATGTAATTACATTCCATTTATGAGCATGGTTAAGAAAGACGGCTGCGAGTACGCCGATGGTGGCTTCGGAAGTATGGTTCCTATTGAAGAAGCGATCAATCGCGGGGCTACAACGGTAGATGTCATTATTTTGGAAACGGAAGTAACCTATTATAACAGATTGCCGTCGAAGAACCCATTCTCACTCTTGACCAACCTGCATGGGTTTATGTTAGATCGTATTGAGAAACAAAACATTCGCATTGGTAAGTTTGTTGCCGGGAATCACGACGCCATTATCAACCTCTATTACACGCCTACGGTACTAACGACCAATTCCTTGATTTTCGATAAAAAAATGATGGCAACGTGGTGGGAGATCGGCTTCAATTACGCAAAACAAAAGAATACAGAACTGAACGAAATAAAGGTTGAGGATCGCTAAAACAGTTCGCTTACCTCTTTTTTAATGTAAGCCAGTGCTTTTTGAGAGGGGGTTATTTCTTCCATAAAATTGCGAAGCAACCATTCCCGCATTTGATCTGCATTATGTTCTTTTTCGTGCATGGCACCCTGTCGAATCACATGTATAGTGGCATTTTTAGCGGCATTGATAAGGTTCCAGCATTCAGGGGTCACGTAGATTTGTTGCGTCAGGTTATGTTCAAACTCTTGTTCGATGTTTTTAATAAGTAAGGTTTCGTACTTTTCTACCTCATCGGCGAAAGGTCGTACACGAACCAACAATTTATTGGGGTCAATACGTTCCAAGAATAGCGTCATTCGCTCATACGCTTGTAGTCGCATAGGCAGGATCTTGTTTTGCGCTTCTTTCTGGATCAAATATCGGCGACGTCCTTCTTCGTTCGCCGTGTGTCCTTTAAAAAAATAGTATGCAATAAGTCCCACTACTATGGCCGGCAACAGGTAGGCCACATAACTTAGAATTAGAGTAACGTCTTCCATAAGAGAATTTATAAGATAACAAACTTAGTGTCTTTTTAGTATGTGGACAAAATAAATTGGATTCCTATAATGAAACGCAACTTTCGTTTTATGAAGTAGTAGGATGCTTGATTGAGCCTTGTTACGTCTAGTATTCATTAGTACTTTCAGCATCTCAACCAAATGTATTTGTCATGAAAACACTTCTATTTTTATCTTGTATTTCATTATTCTCCGTAACGATTCACAGCCAACCGTTTCAAAAGAACGTGGAAGTGACGAATGGATTTTATCACGATCTTAATCTTGAGTCAATCAATGATGCCTCAAATGATTTTGCCGTCGCAGGAAACATCTTTGATATGAACTTCTCTACCCAGCTCATGGCGATTCATCGTACAAATGCTGCAGGCATGATACAATGGTCCAATACCTACACCGATGCTGTTTTTCCGGAAGTAAGAGTACTTGACGTTGTCAATGTTGTCAATACGATTTATGCAACCGGCTACGTGGCCGATGGCAGCGGAAAGCGAAGCACCTTTATCGCAGAAGTACAAGCCAGTAACGGGGCCGTGTTGAATGCGCACTTTTATGATATGGTAAATCCTGGTTTCAATTCACAAGGTTTTAAGATCGTTCATACGAATAGCGATGCTAATAATGATACTGTATCAGATCCGGGATTTTTAATTGTTGGCCTCTTTGGAGCATGTCAAACGACCGATATCAACTGCGGGTTGAATATAGGATTTGTATTGAGAACCGATATGAATTTAGTTCCCATTTGGACTATTGAGCTAGAGAATAACAATAGTACTGCCGGAACGTTTGATTTCGACTTTATTAATGACATTACCGAAACACCTACGGGTTTTTTTCTTACCGGGAGTATTACCGGTCAGGTCACTCCTGGACTCGATCAACAGGGGGTTCTCGCCTACAAAATTGATTTCTTAGGCAATCCGGTTTGGGATCAAAGTTACATCTTTGGAAACTCTCAAGATGTAAGTGTCGATGCCTATTACGATAGTGGTTCCCAGCAGATTTTTATGCTTTGTAACTATTCACAAACGCATTATTTTGGTGTTACAAAATTAGCCGACGCTACAGGGGTCATTGACCCGAGTAGTTGGTTCTTAACGGGTAACGATCTTAACACCTACGCCTTTAGGATTATGGAATCGATCAACAATCCCAATACCCTCTTGATATCCGGATACGATCGTGATGAATCCTGGGTCGATGGTTCTAGTAATCCTCAATTTGGAGAGACGAATGTATTCGTACATGAATTTGACAAAGTCACCGGGGCGATCACCGGCAGTACACGACAATATTTGGTCCCTCATGTGGAACACGGGCCCGAAGAATTTAATTTCTGGGGATTTCAACAGCCCGTCATTTATTATCCCGATATAAGCCTTCCGTATACCTTGAACGATGGTTCGGGCACCTTTTTATATCATGTAGGTTACCGAACGACACCTAATTCGTTAACAGCGGCCGAACTGTTTGCCGTTCCCGCATCTAAGGATAATGAATGTGTCTATTTAGACAAATCCTTAACGCTTCAACCATTGGCATTTAATCCTATCATAGGTACTACGGGTCAAGTCACCCCAACCATGGGACCATTGCAATTGATAGTGAGTCCATTCAATGTTCAAGAACGTATCTGTGATGATACATTGGCGGTAGCAGACAATAACCTGCCTACTATAAAACTGTATCCTAATCCTGCATCGCAACATCTCTATGTGTATGGTGTGGATCTATCTTCCTACCGGCTTTTGGATGCTGTGGGGCGTGAAGTTAGTGCAGGCGTTTTACGTTCCGGAGAGGCTATTTCGTTAGCAACCGTCAACTCGGGAGTTTATTTCTTGCAGATTCAATTAATAGATGGGAGAAATACTACAAAGAAACTGATTGTCGAGTAGGCCTGCTTTCCAAGATAATTTTTACGTAATTTTAGTAGCAGAGGTCATTTTCATATAATTCAGCTCTTTATAGCTATGAACGTCAAGACATTCCAAATATCACTGCTGCTCACGTTGCTTATATGGAGTGTTTCGTTGTCGCAACGGTATCAAAATTTCAACATTGAACAGGGTCTTCCCAGCAATCATGTATATCGTATAACCCAAGACACAGATGGGTTTATTTGGATTATCACAGACAAAGGAATTTCGAAGTTCAATGGATCGACATTTCAAAATTTTACGACGCGCAATGGGCTACCCACGAATGATATATGGGACATTCGGACCACGCCGGACAAACGAATTTGGTATTTTTCAAAAGCTTCGGAATTGGGATATATTTATAACGACAGCGTGTATCGATTTCCTGTTTGCGAAAAGGGAGATATGCTATACCCCACATCTACTAATACCTATGGAAACAGTGTTGTATTGGGCAACTCCAACGACTGGTTCCATTTGTTAAATTCATGCTGGGAGTCGTTTTCTTTTACGGAGTCAAATTCGAAAGTTCCAAAAGCCTTTCCGAAGCTTTTAAAGCGCTTTCACGAAACAAAAAAGAGCGGTGTCACTAACTTAAAGTATCGCAATAAGGATTCTTTGGGATTTTTGTTATACGATGAAGGCTATGCCGTGATGGATTTTAATAAAGAAGCACTCTATATTCGAAGTTTCAGGAATACTAACAGTCCGAAGCATCCCAATTTTTTGCGCAATCATTACGTGAACCAAACACTGCAATTAACGGGCTTTCATTTTAATGCACGGTTGGATGATAATTTCAATATGACCGATCTGGTAGCCATTCCAGATGAATTTCAATCACATTTCTCTTTTCAAGATCGTTCAGGAAATATCTGGATCGCCACATTTAATAATGGGGTATATATGCTTCCCTTTGAAAAGCGCCATAGCCGGTATTATTTTAACCATAAAAAGGTTAAGGCATTGCGAAGTGTAGGTTCACGGTTGATCGCAAATGTATACGATGAGGGTTTTTATGTGTTCGATCCTGCTATGCAAAAATTTCTGCCCTACCTAAAAGAAAAAGGATTCTTGTACAATGCTATGTATATTGCCGAATTGGACCGCTATTTTTTTACTACCGAAAATAACATACTAACGACAACAAATGTAAAAGAACCGCCTAAGACCATAGCAATGAACAGACAATTACGCTCTCTTTTGTATTGGAAGGGATCCCTTTTTGGGAATACTGCCGGCGGATTGGAGCGTTTGCATCTTGAAACACTCGATGTTGAAAAACAATATTATCAAGTAGGAATTAAAAGTATGGCGATCTTTAAAGATGCCTTGTACTTGGGAACCTCAAACGGATTGCGGTTCTTCTCGAATGATTCGATACATGCAGTAAAGTCTGCTGAAGCGTCACTGCCATATCCCGTTCTAACACTAGCACCCATAGGACCGGACCATATGTTAATTGGTACCGATGGATTTGGAGCGTATATAACCGATATTGAAACGACAACGCTTTTGG
This sequence comes from uncultured Altibacter sp., assembly GCF_963972995.1. NCBI lineage: Bacteria > Pseudomonadati > Bacteroidota > Flavobacteriia > Flavobacteriales > Flavobacteriaceae > Altibacter > uncultured Altibacter sp. The sequence goes on along the minus strand of NZ_CAXAXI010000006.1, from coordinate 78,177 downwards.
AGCAATCAGCCTATTTAAGTATTGAAGATGCGTATGTACAAGACAACACGGTTTGGCTCGCCACCGAACAAGGCGTGTTACAATATGAAAAGGATAATGGGAATTATAAATTGAAAAGAAAATATGATGAAAGCGACGGACTTCCTTCCAAAAAGGTGAATTCGGTCTTTACGGTCAATGATTCCCTTTATGCCAGTACCGATACCGGAATCGTGGTATTGCCAATCAAGACCCAACGGCAATCACCTTTGTTGAATATATATATATCCAAGGTTCGCTATGGGGATCGAACACTCTCGAAGGAGCACCCTGTTTCGAAACATCGATCGAATTCATCCCTTACATTTTCTGTAGACCAAATAAATTATTCATCAAATCACACTAAGGCTTCTTATGCATATCGCTTATTGCCTATTCAGCAGCAATGGTCTAGTACAACATCGGGAACGATTACGTTCAACGAATTAACACCTGCTACCTATCAACTGGAGGTTAAAAGCGAAGACAAACTAGCAACTTTTGAAGTCCAGATCACTCCGTTATGGTATCAAACGATCTTTTTTAGAGTGGGGATAGGTCTATTGGCAATATTAACATTGGGGATGATACTATTTTTAATTAGAAAGCATGAGCTTGCTAAAAAGACGCAGAAGATTCATGCTGAAAAAAAACTGGCAGAAAATGAATTGTATGCACTGCGATCGCAAATGAATCCGCACTTTGTCTTCAATTCTTTGGCAGCGATCCAGTACTATATCAATAATAATGAATTGGAAACCTCGGAGCGATATTTGGTGAAATTTTCACGGCTTATTCGTCAGTTCTTTGAATTATCAAAGGAGAAAGAAATTTCGGTGGCGGAAGAAATTTCCTTATTGCAAAACTATCTGGAAATAGAAAAAATGCGCTTTAAGGAAAAGTTACACTTTGTAATCCACTGCGACAAGGAGATTAAAGCCGAGGTTTTCACAATTCCTACCATGTTACTTCAACCGGTAGTTGAAAACGCAGTAAATCACGGTATTTTTAATAAAACAGAAGCAGGAAATATACACATCTTCTTCAATTATATTGCCTCAAATGCGATACAGATCTCTATCGAGGACGACGGTGTAGGTGTAGTGCAAAGTAAGATAGTTTCAGAAAAAAAATTAAAATCATCACAGGTGCTTGAAGAACGCGTACGGCAATTAAATAAATCCGGTCAATGGGTAATTTCGATGTCGCAATGTGAAGTGAATCCTTCAAAGGAGAACCGAGGTCATAGAACCACTTTCAAAATAAAACGCATGGTATGAAAAAGATAACAGCAATTATTATTGATGATGAAATTTCGGCCTTAAAAGGACTTCAGCATAAAGTGGAGAAACTATTTCCCGAGATCGAGATCTTGCAAACCTTTCAGAAACCGGAATCAGCCATCGCAGCACTTAAAAAAAAGAGTCCCGATATTATATTTTTAGATATTGAAATGCCCAGAATGAATGGGTTTGAGCTTTTAGCCGCGTTAGAAAACATACATTTTCAGGTAATTTTTGTTACCGCCTATAACGAATATGCCCTCAAAGCTTTGAAGCGATCTGCCGTGGACTATATCCTCAAACCGGTGGACTCTGAAGAACTTAAAACGGCAGTTCAAAAGGCACTCATCAATATTAAAGCAAAATTCCAAAGTGAGATGCATCACAAGCTTGTAGACATACTTCATGAAACCTTCAGTAAAAACGATAAACTCATTGTGCCTACATCCAAAGGGCTTTCATTCATTCCTCAAGAAGAAGTTTTACATTTGGAGGGTTGCGACGGGTATACCAAGATTCATTTGACGGATACTTCTGAAATTCTCAGTTCCTATAATCTCGGACGTTTCGAAAAAGAGGTAGGTCGGCTTTTTTTTAAATGCCATAAATCACATATTATCAATTTAGAGAAGGTGCGTAGTTTTGAAAATGAAGGGTATGTTGTATTGGAGTGCAACCGACGTGTTCCTATTTCGAAAACGTATCGTAAAGCGTTTCTACAATTAATAGGGAAGTAATCACTAATAGCGTACTTTATCTTCCTTCTTTAGTTTTTTTACTTCTTTCCTTTCTTCTTTCCGATTGTAATTTCCTCCTAAATGAGGACATTCCTGATGCTCCTTTACGCCATGGAAGGGCACGGGTACTTTGTTATAGGTAAAGGATTCTCCCAAGGTTTTTAAAAGATTCTTGTCACCCACACTCAATTCTACATCATCCATGGTAAACTGGCAGGGATGCTCATATCCGCAGGCATGTGTCATTTCCAATAGTTCCTTTCTGAAGTTTTTAAAATAGAATTGTGCCCGCACCGACTTATCCTCAATGTTGATACCTCGTTGGCGCCATTTGTTTTGTGTGGCAACACCACTGGGACAGGTATTATTATGACACACCTGTGCCTGAATACAACCTATGGATAACATCGATTCCCGAGCAACATTGATGAGGTCGGCACCCATAGCAAAGGCCATGGCTGCCCTCGCAGGAAAACCAAGTTTTCCGCTCCCTATAAATACAATACGTTCTGTCAATTGGTGATTCTTAAATATCTTGTATACTTCGGCAAAACCAAAGAGCCATGGCAGCGCCACATGATCCGCAAAACTAGGAGGCGCTGCACCTGTTCCTCCTTCGCCGCCATCGATTGTGATAAAATCCGGTCCCTTACCGGTTTCCTTCATCAATCGGGCCAGTTTTTCCCAATCGTCCAATTTTCCCACGGCCGATTTGATTCCAACGGGCAATCCCGTCGCATCAGCAATGGCTTCCACGAACTCCAACAAGCCATCTACTCCTTCAAAAGCCGAATGGGTAGGAGGGGAGAGTACATCTTTTCCTAAAGGTACGTGGCGTATCTTCGCGATCTCCGGGGTGATCTTCGCCGCCGGAAGAACACCGCCTTTGCCCGGTTTGGCTCCTTGGGATAATTTTACCTCGATGGCACGTACTTGAGGGTAATCTTGAACCAATTGAACCATCTTTTCCATAGAAAAATTACCGTCGTCATCACGCACGCCAAAATAACCGGTCCCAAAATGAAAGACAATATCACTCCCTTTTTGGTGATAAGGTGAAAGACCTCCTTCTCCGGTATTGTGGTATGCATTGGACAATTTACAACCTATATTGAGCGATTCGACTGCTCTCGCGGAAAGGGAACCAAAGCTCATGGCAGAAACATTGATCACCGAAGCAGGCCGATAGGGCCTTCTTCGTTGGTTGTAGGCGCCTATTACCTTTGCTGAAGCAACAAAGTAGGGGTCTTTGTCATTGGGATGTCCTTTTTCTACTTTGAAAGTAAGCATGGCGTTGTTAATGAAAATGTAATTAGGCTCGTAGATATCCCTATCGGTTCCAAAGCCTTCGTAGTTGTTTTCGTTCTTTGCTGAAGCATAGATCCAACCACGCTCAATTCGGTTGAAAGGAAGTTCTTCACGGTTATTGGCCACGATGTATTGTCGTAGTTCGGGACCAATACTCTCCAGCATATATCGAATATGCCCCACGACAGGATAATTGTGACTTATGGTATGGCGTTTATTGAAAAAGACGTCACGAATTGCTACGATGAGCAAGAATAGTAAGATCCAAGCCCACCATGGTACCGTTGAAAGAAAATCCGGTATTGTTTCCATCTATTAGTTGTTTAGATAATCTAACGTTAGCTGAGAAAGACTCTTTACCCCTAAAGTAAGACCCGAATCATCGATCCTGAAATCGGGTGTATGGTGCGGATACGGTACAGCGGTTCCGGGTGACATCCCACCGAGATAGAAATAAAAACCCGGCACAATTTCTTGAAAGAATGAAAAATCTTCGCCCCCTGTGGTCGCGTTCATCAAAGAGACATTTTCTGTTCCCGCAATGTTTTGAAGTGTAGGAAGCATTTGCGCTGTGAGATCAGGGTCGTTATACGTAACAGCTGTATTGTTCTGCCACTCGATAGAAGCACTACCTCCATAGGCTTTGGCTATATCCTGTGCCATTTCAGTCATTCGTCGAATTATATGATCTCGCATCTTTGGGTCCAAAGTTCGAACAGTCCCTATCAGTTCGGCACTTTCAGGAATAATGTTAAAGCGAACCCCACTAGTGATCTTACCAACAGTGATCACGGCTGCTTCCTTTGTGAGATCGGATTCTCGGCTTATAATGGTTTGGAATCCGTCTATAATCTTTGCTGAAATAAGAATAGGATCTACGCCGGTCCATGGAGCAGAACCGTGTGACTGCTTACCGTTAACCGTCACCACAAAGCGCTCTACGGCAGCCATCATACCGCCCGGTTTGTATTTTATAGTGCCTACTTCGGTACCGGAGTTAATATGCAATCCAAAGATCACGTCGACATCCGGATTTTTTAATACGCCTTCTTTGATCATGAGTTTTGCACCGCCTTCTTCACCGGGAGGAGGTCCTTCTTCGGCGGGTTGAAATATAAATTTGACCGTTCCTTTAATGAGATGCGTATTTTTTGATAATACTTCGGCGACACCCATAAGTATGGCAATATGGGCATCGTGCCCGCAGGCATGCATTACACCGGTTTCCGTACCTAAGAAGGTATCGGTGACGGTGCTTTTATACGGAAGATCGTTTCGTTCGGTAACGGGAAGGGCATCGATATCGGCTCGCAGAGCAACCACCTTGCCCGGCATTTTTCCTTTGAGTACACCTACAACACCTGTTTTAGCGACTTCCGTTTTAACTTCCATACCCAAAGAACGAAGGTGTTTGGCGATCGCTTCGGCAGTTTTGAACTCCCTGTTGGAAAGTTCGGGGTGCTCATGGAAATAACGTCGCCATTGGATCACTTGATCTTCGATTTCTTGAATATCCTTCAGAAGGGCTTTGTCCATTTGTGGAAAGGCCGCAGCAGAAATTAAAAAGGTGAATAGTAATACAGAATATCGAATCATAGCCGGAATATTTCAGTTAAAGATATTTAAATTTCAGCAAACCAAAAATTGGTAAGGCTGTTTATAAATTATAGCCATTCACCCCGTGTTTTTGCACGAATTTCCCTATTTTTCGCATTCAAATTTCTTCAGAAAAAATTGCAGCAATATTTAGAACAACTCAATGAGGCACAGCGCGCTCCTGTTTTACAAAAGGATGGGGCTATGATCGTGATCGCGGGTGCAGGATCGGGAAAAACACGTGTTTTGACCTACCGCATCGCGTATTTGATGTCGCAAGGAGTGGATCCTTTCAATATTTTGGCGCTTACCTTTACCAACAAAGCCGCTCGTGAGATGAAGAAGCGTATCGCCCAGATCGTCGGGAACAGCGAGGCCAAGAATCTATGGATGGGCACCTTCCACAGTATTTTTGCTAAGATTCTGCGTTTTGAAGCCGATAAACTAGGGTATCCCTCTAATTTTACAATCTACGATACGCAAGATTCGCACAGCGTGATTCGGGCCGTGATTAAGGATATGAACTTGGATAAAGATATCTATAAATACAAACAGGTCTATTCGCGTATCTCTTCGTACAAGAACAGTCTTATTACAGTCAAAGCCTATTTCAACAATCCGGAATTGATGGAAGCCGATGCCATGGCGAAGATCCCTAGATTAGGGGATGTGTATAAAGCGTATGTCGATAAGTGTTTTAAGGCCGGCGCAATGGATTTTGACGATCTTCTACTGAAGACCAACGAACTGCTTACTCGCTTTCCCGATGTGCTTTCAAAATATCAAAACCGATTTCGGTATATCCTTGTGGATGAGTACCAAGATACCAATCACAGTCAGTATCTCATTGTGCGCGCTTTGAGTGACCGTTTTCAAAATATTTGTGTGGTAGGGGATGATGCGCAAAGTATCTATGCGTTTCGCGGAGCTAATATCAATAACATTCTAAACTTTCAGAAAGATTATGACGATGTGAAGGTCTTTCGCCTAGAACAGAATTATCGATCGACCAAGAATATTGTCAATGCGGCTAATAGCATCATAGAAAAGAACAAGACACGATTGGAGAAGGTGGTGTGGACCGCCAACGATGAAGGGAACAAGATATTGGTAAATCGTACCATGACCGATGGGGACGAGGGACGCTTTGTCGCGAGTTCCATCTTCGAGAATAAAATGAACAACCAGTTAAAGAACGGTGATTTTGCCATTTTATATCGCACCAATGCCCAGTCGAGAGCAATGGAAGATGCGCTTCGGAAGAAAGATATTCCCTATCGTATTTACGGCGGACTCAGTTTCTATCAGCGTAAGGAGATCAAAGATGTGATCGCCTATTTACGCCTTATCCTAAATCCGAAGGATGAAGAAGCGATCAAACGTGTGATCAATTATCCGGCTCGGGGTATTGGTCAGACCACTATCGACCGGTTGATCGTAGCTGCCAATCATTACGACCGCTCTATGTTCGAGGTTATGGAGCATATAGATAAGATCGATCTGAAGATCAACAGCGGTACAAAGGCTAAACTAGAAGATTTTGTTACTATGATCAAAAGTTTTCAGATACTGAATGCCAGTTACGATGCCTTTCAGATCGCAGAACACGTTACCAAAAAAACAGGATTGTTACAGGAGTTAAAGAAGGATGGAACTCCGGAAGGGATCGCCCGTATCGAGAATATTGAAGAGTTGCTGAACGGGATGCGCGATTTTGTGGAAGAGCAAAAAGAACTGGCCGACACCACCGGATCGCTTGCTGAGTTTCTGGAAGACGTTGCCTTGGCAACAGATCTTGACAATGAAAAAGGCGATGAGGATCGTGTCGCACTTATGACCGTTCATTTGGCCAAGGGGCTGGAGTTTCCGTATGTGTATATCGTGGGTATGGAGGAAGATCTGTTCCCCAGCGCCATGAGTATGAATACACGCAGTGAATTGGAAGAAGAACGACGTCTATTTTACGTAGCTTTGACACGTGCCGAAAAACAGGCGTATCTTACTTATACCCAATCACGTTATCGCTGGGGAAAATTGATCGATGCTGAACCCAGCCGCTTTATTGAAGAAATAGAAGGAGACTACCTGCATTATCTTACACCGGTCACAGAGCAGCGATACAAACCACTCGTGGATGCCGATATTTTTGGCGAGGTAGATAAAAGTAAATTACGGCTCCAAAAGCCTGCAGCAGGAAGTCCTCCCAAGGGACCTACGCAAGATCAATTGCGAAAATTACGCCGATTAAAACCTGTAAGCAGTGATACCGATAAGAACTTCAACGCCAAGGACGCTAATCTAAGCGAAGGAACGAACGTTGAGCATGTGCGCTTCGGAAAAGGAAAGATCTTAAAGATCGAAGGGGTGGGTGCCGATACCAAAGCAGAGATCCAATTTGAGAATGGCGGACTTAAAAAACTATTACTTCGATTCGCCAAACTGAATGTGTTGGATTAATCCTGAACATCTAAATGCACATTTATAAATGCTGATAACTGGGATTGCAGGTCGGCGATACTCGCTGCACTCCAATCATCCCCATGACCACCCTCATATACAGTAAAACTGTTGGTTACATCATGTTGGCTCAATGCTTGTTGAAGTCTTTCTCCGTTAGTAAGGGGCACAAGAGGGTCTGTGGTTCCATAAAATAAGATAGAAGGACTACTATCGCTACTAACATGGAAGACCGGGCTAACGGCTTGGGCATAATGGGTCCCCGTCGGATATGCACTCTCGTCAACCAAGGCATCCAAGGCAAACTGAAAGTTAGGATCGTTCGCATAAAAAGGATCTGTAAAATCTGTTGGACCTACGATATCCGCAACAAATTTTACTTGATCGTTGGTGTCGTACACATAATCGTACTGCAATGCCAAGTGGGCTCCGGCGCTGGTGCCTATCAAACCAAATGTTGGTTGTATCTGCAAGATCTCATTTTCGGCAGTTAGTTTTTCTAACACTCTTTTGATATCTAGAAACTGATGAGGAAAAGCGGGTGTAGCAAGGGTGGCCAGCACATAGTTCATATTGACAATGGCATGATCCGGATGCTCTTGTTGCAGGAGGGTCACAAAATTTTGCATATCGGCTTTGTCTCCGCCCGTCCAGCCGCCGCCATGCACCAATACAAGTACTTTTGTTGATTCCGAAGATCGTCCTTCGGGGAGGTACAAGTCATAGACTTGCTGTGAAGACGGTCCATAAGGTACATTCAATTCGGTTTTAGCAAGTAACGGCTGTTCTTCTTGGAGTCCGTTCGGGTCTGCTTCCGAAGAACAGGAAACGCTTACAAAAGAGATTGCCAAGATAGGGATGAATAGGAAATGAAGCAGTTTCATTGAGATGTGTTTAAACTCCTTAACGCATAAAAGGATTTTTTATGTTAAGGAATCGTTAGAAAGACCTAATTTTATTTAGGAAGCCTTATTTTTAAATAAAAAAGCAGCAATGATACGAAAAGGAACAAAGATCCAATGGAAATGGGGACAGGGGACAGCCCAAGGCGTCGTCAAGGAGACATTTACCAACAAGGTAAGTAGAACGCTTTCAGGTACCGAAGTAACGCGAGAAGGAACCTCGGGAGATAAAGCCTTGCTTATTGAGCAAGAAGATGGAACCGAAGTGCTGAAACTAGAAAGTGAAGTAAAACGAAGGGACTAAGAATTTATTGACTTTTCTTCCGTAAAGAGGTATCTTTAACAATCGATCAAATTTGTTTTACTATGGCTGAGTTTATTAAAATCTACGAAGAGAACCCTAATCCGAAGGATGTAAAGAAAGTAGTCGATATCATTCGCAATGGAGGTTTAGTGATCTATCCCAGTGATACCGTTTACGCCTTAGGCTGCGACATCATGAACAACCGAGCCTTAGAGCGTGTTGCTCAATTGAAAGGCGTGAAACTAGAGAAAGCTAATTTCTCTTTTGTTTGTGAAGACCTGAGTAATCTATCCGACTACGTAAAACAGATTGACAGCCCCACCTTCAAAATATTAAAACGTGCACTTCCCGGACCGTATACCTTTATTCTGCCAGGAAACAATAACCTTCCCACCGTATTTAAGAAAAAGAAGGAGGTGGGTATTCGGGTTCCTGCAAATTCCATTGTCCAAGCGATCGTGCACGCGTTGGGGAACCCAATTATTTCTACATCCATCAAGGATGATGATGAAGTTATAGAATACACCACCGACCCCGAGCTTATCTTCGAAAAATGGGAACACCTGGTCGATGTGGTAGTCGATGGTGGGTATGGGGGTAATATTGCTTCCACGGTTATCGATCTCACAGGAGATCAACCCGTTCTAATTCGGGAGGGAAAGGGAAGTCTGGAGATTTAGTTTCTTTTAACAACCCCCGTTAAACTTATGGTAAACACACCTTAGAAATTTTTATAGCGTGAGAAGTTTGGTATTTTAATGTAAAATTATAGCATAATGGGATACCTTAAAACTACATCAAAAGAGCACAACGACCATATCAATCTCTACTACGAGGATTACGGTGCCGGACAACCGGTTATATTAATTCACGGTTGGCCCTTGAGTCAAGCCATGTGGGAATATCAAAAGCAAGCAATTGTGGAGGCCGGTTTTCGATGTATAAGTTACGACCGAAGAGGCTTTGGCAGTAGCGACAGGCCGTGGGACGGATACGATTACGATACCATGGCGGGTGACCTTGACAACCTCATTACCTCATTACAATTGGAAGACATCATTTTAATTGGTTTCTCTATGGGAGGCGGTGAATTAGGACGCTACGTAGGAAAATATGGAACTGCAAAACTATCAAAATTGATTTTTATCAGTTCCATTGCACCCTTTATGCTGAAGACCGACGACAATCCCGAAGGGGTACCGGCGGAAACATTTGAAGAATTTAAAGAAGGGATCAAAAAGGACCGACTCGGTTTCTTGGAGGATTTCGGAAAGGATTTCTTTAACTACGATGATAATAAGGACAAAGTGAGTAGCAGTCAGCTGCATTACAACTGGGGTATCGCTGCCGGAGCCTCTCCAAAGGCCACGTTAGACTGTATCGATGCCTTTGGCAAGACCGATCTACGAGAAGATTTGAAAAAGATCGACGTCCCTACGCTATTTATTCACGGAGATGCTGATGAGATCGTCCCTATGGGACCTACATCTCAACAAGGGCATGAGCTAGTGCCTAACAGTGCGTTACAAGTAATCGATGGGGCACCACACGGTTGTGTCTTTACACATACAGAGTTGGTTAATAAGATTATGATCAACTTCATGAAATCGTAATGACAACGCGGTCAGGAATTTTCTCTTGGCTGTTTTTTTTCAAATTCTGATAGAAAGTGACGTACCTGTTTGTTCAGTTTTTTTCTGAAAAAGGCGGTCCAACCTACCAAAAAACCTTTAAAACCCATGGATTGCTTTGCCCAGCGGTATAAATTGAAGCGGTCAATATGATTGATGATCTTTCCGTCCTTAAATTGAAATTCGGCATGGATGATATTGTGGACACGTCGCCCGGTTTTTGAAAACGTATAATACGCTTCCCAACGCGCTTTGCCTTGGGTCTCATTAAATTCAATGTTGGAAGCCTGTACCGTAAAATCGTTTCCTTTCTGTGACTCACATAGCATTCGCCACATGTTGCGTGCTTGGTTCCCCTTTAGAATGCCAAAAGCGGGATCTTCGAAAGTAATATCGGTGTGATACCACTCGATCATACGTTCTGCATCGAGATTGGCGAACGCCTCGTAAAATTTCTCAATGATGTTTTCTGAAGATGCCATATTTCTATACAAAATACATAAAAAAAGAACTCCGGGATATGCGGAGTTCTTCTATTTATAAAATCATTTTGTTGGTCATTCCTTCGGAAAGTCTGTATCCTCCATGATCTCCTGAATTTGAAGCACATGTCGTTCGGTGTGACCGGACATGAAGAGAATGACTTGGTACAGATCGAGCGTTCCAAAGGGAAGAACGGCGTAACGGTTGCGAAGATCGTCTTCGGTATTCAGGACATATTTCATATTATCGGCTCTCTTTTCCTTGAAATTTTTAAGCGTCTTCTCAAAAGAACCAAATTTACCGGTGGGCTCAAAGGGCTCCTGCGTTTTGACCTTATTACTTCGGTCTGTGATCACTTTGAGCACTTGCTCATCGTTCATCTTAACTTCCGATCGTCTTGAAGCATCGGCTTCCGACTTCAAATTCCCTTGCATCATTCCGAAGATATTGTTTTCAGAGATGGCGATATGCTCAACGCACTCGGCTATGGACCAACTTTCGGGACTGCTCTTGTAGTTGAGTTGTGCTTCGGAAAGGCCATCCACTGCCGTAAGCAACAGCTCGCGAGACTTATTAAGTTCAAAGATGGCAAAATCTCTTTCGGCTTCGGTGAGTTTATTTTCCGAAGCAGTAAAGCTAAGTAGCAATAGCGCTACCACGGGTAAAAAGAACTTTTTCATGAGGTATGTTTTAACGTGTTTTTAAATATATGATACGATGTATTTGAATGTGGTACAATAATCTAAAGATAGGCAATTAATTGTACAAAAAACCCGACCAGCATCGCGTTTGGATAAACGTTTCAGCCTTATTTTTTTTCTTCTTCGGAAAGTGTTTTCATTTCCTCTTCGATCATTTGGTAGAACTGATCGATCTTTGGTAGGACCAAGATACGGGTACGTCTGTTGGTGGCACGATTTTCAGCAGTATCATTTGGAACCAAAGGAACATACTCACCACGCCCTGCTGCTACCAATCGGCCTGGATCGATCCCTTGCGCCTGAAGCGCACGTACTACAGCTGTCGCTCTCTTTACACTTAAATCCCAATTATCTAAGAGCAAGCCGTTCTTATAGGGTACGTCATCGGTGTGTCCTTCCACCATGGCTTCAAAATTTGGCTTCCCTTTGATCACTGTGGCTACTTTTGCCAGAATTTCATTGGCTCGTGCGGAGATCTCATAGCTACCGCTCTTGAATAATAATTTATCGGCTATAGAGATATAGACAACACCTTTTTCAACACTAATTTCGATATCCGGATCGTTGATACCTACTTCTCGTTTAAGACTGGTCACCAATGCCAATGTTACACTGTCCTTTTTACTGATGGCATCCTGAAGTCTGGTAATCTTGAGGTCTTTTTCCTTTAAACTTTCCAATGATTTTTCGAGGTTAGAAGCACCCTGCGCGGTGAGCATGGTAAGGTCTTTTGAGCTTTGTATAAGATCTTCATTGGTCTTTTTGAGATCGGCGAGCCGTTCTTCCAAAGAATTGGCGCGCGCCTCCAAACCTGCCTTGTCGGTAAGACAGCTATTCAGTTTAACGGTGGTCGAGTTCAATAGGTCCTGTGATTTTTGATACTTGTTCTCCAATTCAACAAATTCCTTTTTCGAAACACAGGATGCGAACAAAGTTGCAGAAAGTAGGAGTAGTGCTATTTTTTTCATGATTCATTATTTAATTAGTATTGTTTTCAAGAAGATATATAAAAGTAAGAAATTATACAGAGTTAACGCATGAAGGCTGGCATGTATCTAAAAAACAAAAAACCCGACACGCTGTCGGGTTTTCTTATTTATAAAAACAATTGATATTATTTGCCTTCCAAGGTCTTCATTTCCTGCTCGATCATGTCGTAGAACTGATCGATCTTAGGCAATACCAAGATTCGTGTACGTCTGTTAATAGAACGGTTTTCGGCAGTATCATTAGGAACTAACGGTACATAATCTGCACGTCCGGCGGCTACTAGACGACTTGGGCTTACACCAAGATCTTGTAGTTCTCTAACGATAGCAGTAGCACGTTTCACACTAAGATCCCAGTTGTCCAATAACAATCCGTTACGATAAGGAACATTATCTGTGTGTCCCTCCACCATCGCTTCAAAATTAGGTTTGCCGTTGATTACTTTAGCAACTTTGCCTAGAATCTCTCTGGCACGTGAAGATATTTGATAGCTTCCGCTCTTGAAGATCACCTTGTCTGAAAGCGAAATATACACAACCCCTTTTTCAACATCGATCTCAATATCCGGGTCGTTGATACCTACCTCACGTTTCAAACTGGTCACTAACGCCAACGTAACACTATCCTTCTTATTAAGTGCATCTTGCAAGCGTGTGATCTTTAGATCTTTTTCTTTAAGACTTTCCAAAGACTTCTCAAGGTTTGTGGCACCTTTAGCGGTAAGCATGGTAAGGTCTTTCGAACTTTGAATAAGATCTTCGTTCGTTTTCTTCATGTCGGCAAGACGTTGCTCTAGGGCAAGCGCTCTGGCATCAGAAGCTGCCTTGTCGGTCAAACAGCTGTTTAATTTCACGGTAGCCGTGTTCAGCATGTCCTGCGTATTTTTTTGCTTCTCTTCCAGCTCTGCATATTTCTTTTTCGAAACACATGAGGTAAGGACAAAACTAGAACAGATCGCTAATATCAAAAGTTTTTTCATAATTGTTGTTCTTTTTTAAGTGTTAAATTGTTACCCAAAATTATCAAATGGAGGCTAGCTATCATAACGATTAACACAACTTTAAGTAAAATTTTAGTAGCCTTTGGGAAAGGTTCTTTTTTTCTGAACGAAATACCGCCACACAATCGACTTTATTCTGTAATATTTAAAATTTGAAGCATGTATCTTTCTCTTTTTCAGAAATATAGGAAGTAAGCGATAAAAGCTAAGGTGTGCCTTGAAAACAGCTGTAAAGTGGTGTAGTTTTCCTTGAAATAAAAATTGGAAAGCAGCTACGCCATCCAACATCATACGCTGGAACAAAAGCCACCACAATTGCACTCCTTTTACATTTTTTACAAGTACGAGTAGTGTGTTCCTAAAATTGTAAAATGTTTTTTTAGGATTGGCCACGGCAAGGGTGGCACCACCCAGATGAAAGACATGCGAGGTACCAATGTATTTAATGTGTCCGCCCATGGCATGTAAACGCCAGCACAGGTCGATCTCTTCCTGGTGTGCAAAAAAGTGCGCATCTAAGGCACCGGCCTCCCAAAAGGCGTTTCGACGTATAAATAGACAGGCACCGCTCGCCCAAAAGATATCAGCACTATCGTTATACTGACCCACATCTTTTTCGAGCGTATGAAAGATACGGCCACGACAGTAAGGGTAACCCAGTTTGTCAATATAACCGCCTGCAGCGCCGGCATATTCAAAATAATCTTTGTTCTTATAATCCAGTATTTTAGGCTGCGCTGCCACAAGGGTGAGGTTTTCTGCAAAAGCAGTAATCATAGGCTTGAGCCAACCCGGACTCACTTCCACATCGCTATTGAGAAGTACGAAGATATCTTCGGTAAGATTTTGTAAGGCCTCATTGTATCCAGCGGCATAGCCACCATTTTTTTTGTTTTGTATCACTTTGACCGAAGGGAAATGGGTTGATACATACATTACCGAATCATCTGTAGAAGCATTGTCCGCCACATAAACGGTGGCTTCTTCCGAATAGGCTACCACCGATGGCAGGAATTCCTCCAATAATTTCCTTCCGTTCCAGTTCAATATGACCACTGCTGTTTTCATCGCTGCAAAGAAAGTTCTTTATTGAGATACATACGAAGGAATATTTTCTAAAAAATCATAACGCTTTGCATTATAATCTAGTTTGCAATAATAATGGTTCAAACCATTGGTAACCAGTAAAAATTCTGCCTCAAGAACTAAATTGTAGCGTGCGATCTGGTCGAAGGTCTCCTGAGTGATAGCCACTGTGGGTGCTTTGCATTCCACGATCAAATGGATGCTTCCGTCGGGTTTAAATACCACAATATCGTACCTTTTTATCGTATCGTTGAGCTTGAGCTGTTTTTCGACATTGATATGGGAAGCGGGATACTTCTTTTCTGAAAGGAGGTAGCGAACCACATGTTGCCGCACCCATTCTTCGGGTGTAAGAACAACGAATTTTTTTCGGATTTGATCAAAAATCAATGGTTTGTTTTCGTTACTTTTGAAACGAAAGGAATAGCCGGGAAAATTCAATTTCAGCATACGGCAAAATAACAATTTCCGAAGGATTTTTCAGAAATTAAAAAGAAAACCTTGTGCCTTTAGACAAAGCCAAATCCATTATCAACGAAATAAAATCCGGAGTCATTCGTCCTATCTATTTTTTGATGGGTGAGGAACCTTATTACATCGATGGTATTGCGAAGTTTATTGAAGAATCGGTCCTTTCCGAAGAAGAAAAGGGATTTAATCAAGTGGTGCTGTACGGCCGTGATGTTACCGTGGAAGATATTGTAAGTCAGGCGAAGCGCTATCCTATGATGGCAGAGAAACAGGTAGTGATTGTAAAAGAGGCTCAGGAACTTTCCCGTACGATCGAAAATTTGGTTTCCTATGCCGAAAATCCGCAACCCACCACAGTACTCGTATTTTGCTATAAATACAAGACATTGGACAAACGTAAGAAACTTGCCAAGATCATTGGTAAATCAGGTGTCCTTTTTGAGAGTAAGAAATTATACGAAAATCAGGTTCCGGACTGGATACGTCGTGTCCTTTCCGGTCGAGGCTATACCATTACGCCAAAAGCCGCACAGATGCTGGTGGAATTTTTAGGGAACGACCTTAGTAAGGTCAATAACGAATTGGAGAAATTACAGCTCATCCTAAAACCGGGAGCACAGATCACTCCACAACATATCGAAGAAAATATTGGAATTAGTAAGGATTTCAACAATTTCGAATTGCAAAATGCCATAGGGAATAAAGACGTTCAAAAAGCTTTTACCATTATCCAATATTTTGCTCAAAATCCGAAGAATCATCCTTTAGTGATGACCATCGCACTGCTGTATAGTTTCTTCTCGAAAGTGCTTAAATACCATGCGCTGTCCAATAAAGGGGATGCAGCTAAGGTGCTGGGTGTGAGTCCGTATTTTGTAAAGGACTATGAGATAGCTTCAAAAAATTATCCAATGAAGAAGACGAGTGCTGTTATTGCTTCTATTCGAGAGATCGATATGAAGAGCAAAGGAGTGGGGGCAGCAAATCTTTCTCAAGGAGACCTGTTAAAGGAACTGTTGGTAAAAATTTTCAATTAATTTTTATCCAACGCGTATTTACCGGCACCTAAGAGCGCGATCACTAAAAAGCCCACTAGATACAATAATGCTTTTTCTTTTGAAGCGAATGGGTCATCGCCATGAACGATGAATGCTGCAACACCCATGGTGAGGAATGCAGGTATGGCAGCCCAACGGGTTTTAAATCCTACAATGATCAACAGAGGGCAGATTGCTTCTCCCAACACCGCAAGAACCAAAGAAACGGGTTCTCCCAAACCAATGGGATCTCCAAATTCAAAATTACCGCTTAGCAGTTTCAGTAGTTTCGGGATGCCGTGTGTAAGCATCATGCCGGCAAAGCCTATACGCAGTAAAAGTAACCCTAAATGATAACGTGTAGTGTTGTTCATTTTTATTTTTTTTAAATACGTTCAAATGTATGAAACCCCCAAGGAATCTCAAAGAAGAATGTGGTGAGGTAAATTAATTTACTATTGAAATGCGAAGAACCTACCTCGTTTACATGAGGTAGGTTTTTTATTTTAAATGTATTTTTGCAGCACCAAAATTATACAGAATGACAAAAGTACGTGCCTGGATCGCTGCAGCCCGATTACGAACCCTGCCCTTGTCCATTTCAGGAATTATAACGGCTGCCGCCGTTGCCCACGCTACAAACAGTTTCTCCCTCTCGATATTTGTATTGGCATTGGCTACGACCTTGGGGTTTCAAGTGCTTTCTAACTTTGCCAACGATTATGGGGATGGTGTAAAAGGAACCGATAACGCAGACCGTGTGGGCCCGGCCAGAGCGATGCAAAGCGGGTTGTTGACGGCGAAAGAACTAAAAGCAGGCATGGTTGTTACGGCTGTCTTCACCTTGCTCTTAGCTAGCTTGCTCATATTTATAGCGTTTGGGAGCGATAACTTTTTATTATCTTTAGTGTTTTTCAATCTGGGAATAGCGGCCATTATTGCTGCCATAACCTATACCGTGGGTAAGCGCGCTTATGGGTATCGTGCGTTGGGAGATGTGTTTGTTTTTGTTTTCTTCGGAATGGTAGGAGTGATGGGTTGTTATTTTCTTTTTACACAGGAACTTTCCCATTTTATTCTACTGCCGGCCATTACCATAGGTTTGTTGAGTACCGCAGTGCTCAATTTGAACAATATGCGTGACCGCCTTGCCGATGCGAAAGTGAGTAAAAATACGTTGGCTGTTGTGCTGGGAGAAAAAAAAGCAAAGAGCTATCATACCTTGCTAATACTAGGGGCATTTGTGTCTTCCGGTGCGTATTTTTATTTGACTGCCGAAAACTATTGGGAGTTCCTTCCGCTTGTCGCTTTCATTCCGTTGTTTTCAAACGTGTTTATCGTCTTAACGAATGAAGCTCCTGCCATGCTGGATCCCGAATTAAAGAAGGTGGCGCTTAGCACTTTCTTATTTTCAGCACTGTTTTTTGCCAGCCAATTCTTTTAGATTTATCTTTAAGAAAAAATTACATTCGTATGAAGATTACATTCTACGGTCAAAACAGCTTGGCCATTGAAGTGTCCGGCACACATATTCTTGTCGATCCCTTTATTTCGGGGAATCCTTTAGCTAAGGATAAAGTGAACATCGAAGATCTTAAAGCCGATTACATTCTATTGACCCACGCACATCAGGATCACATACTCGATGCAGAGGCCATCGCCAAACGCACCGATGCCATGATAGTGAGTAACTACGAGATAGCTACACATTATGAGAACAAAGGCTTCAATGTGCATCCTATGAATCACGGCGGAAGCTGGGATTTCGAATTCGGAAAGGTGAAGTACGTTAATGCCATCCATACCAGTTCCTTTCCTGATGGTAGTTACGGTGGACAGCCCGGCGGATTCGTAATTGAAGGGGAACATAAGAATATTTACATTGCCGGAGATACGGCGTTGACATTAGACATGAAACTTATTCCTATGCGCGTCTCTTTAGACTTGGCCATTCTGCCTATTGGTGATAATTTCACCATGGGCGTTGAGGATGCTATTATTGCCAGTGATTTCGTAAAATGCGATAAGGTGCTGGGAGTGCATTACGATACCTTTGGCTACATCGAGATCGATCACGAAGAAGCCAAACGAAAGTTCTATGACGCCGGAAAGGATCTTATGCTGCTGGCCATTGGCGAATCTATCGAATTGTAATGTAACTTGTCACCCTGAGCTTGTCGAAGGGTATTTCATATGCTGAAAGCCAACTATTACAAACACACACTGCAATTTAAACGTCCCGGTGGAACCTCGCGCGGTGTGCTACACACAAAAGATACGTGGTATATCTTCCTGCGTGACGGACAGCAATGGGGCGTTGGGGAATGTGGACTTCTACGCGGACTCTCAATAGACGATCGTCCGGATTATGAAGATAAGCTGCAATGGACATGTGAAAATATACATCTGGGAGCGATCGCACTGTATAACGCCTTAACACAATTTCCCTCCATACAGATAGGGGTGGAGACTGCGTTTCGATCCTTTGAGGCTCAACATGCTTTTAATTTATTTCCTTCTGAATTTACACAAAGGAGCGCGGCTATCCCCATCAACGGACTCGTTTGGATGGGTGATGCTGCCTTTATGCAACAACAGATACGCGAAAAACTGAACGCAGGTTTCGATTGTATTAAAATGAAGATAGGCGCAATCGATTTTGCGACCGAGTTGGATCTGTTGCGATCGCTTCGGAAGGAATTCTCAGCTTCCGAAATAGCGCTTCGTGTCGATGCCAATGGGGCTTTTGGTCCTTCCGAAGCACTCGAAAAACTGAAGCGGCTTTCCGATATGGATATCCATTCTATAGAACAGCCCATACAACAAGGACAGTGGGAAGAGATGGCGCAGCTGTGTGAGGCAACCCCGGTGCCCATCGCACTCGACGAGGAGCTTATCGGTATCTTTGCTTCCGAAGAGAAAAAGGCACTACTTCAAACCATTCGACCACAGTATATCATTCTTAAACCAAGCTTTGTGGGCGGTTTTAAAGGGAGTGATTCTTGGATAGAAATAGCCGAACACTTGGACATTGGTTGGTGGATCACATCGGCCTTGGAAAGTAATGTAGGATTAAACGCCATTTCACAATTCACCTTCACAAAAAATAGTAAATTGCCACAAGGTTTGGGTACCGGCAGCCTGTTCACAAATAATATTGAATCGCCCTTGGAAGTGCGTAACGGATCGCTGTATTATGAGACGAATAAAAAGTGGGACATAGCACTCTTAACGGGGATGGAAACCAAGGTAAGAAACGACAGATAATTTCTTAAATCAATTATAATTCATGTACATAAAACAAGCATTTTATTTTCTTCATGACTGGTGGCGCTATCTTTTGGGTGGCGTCCTTATTTTTATAGCATCGCAACTAGGGGCCATCCCTTTGTTGGCCTTGGTAATGTTCAAGGTCATGAGCGAAGGGGGTGATTTCACATCGCTGGAAGACCCGAATACGCTCATGACGACCTTAGATTCGAATCTCACCCTCTTCCTCATGTTGCTGAGTTTTGCTATTGGATTGGGGGTGCTGTATCTGGTAGTTCGGTATTTCCACAAACAACCATTTAAAACAGTAACCACATCGCGGCCTCGTACCGATTGGGGACGAGTTTGGTTTGGCTTTGGCCTTATAGCCGTCTCTACGGTGGTGTTAACAAGCATCGACTACTACATGAACCCAACCGATTATGAAGTACAATTCGATTTGGTGCCGTTCTTGATCCTCGCTGTGATCGCTATTGTCATGGTCCCGTTGCAGACCAGCTTCGAGGAGTACCTGTTTCGCGGGTATTTGATGCAGGGCGTTGGTGTGGGCGCAAAGAATCGTTGGGTGCCCTTGGTGGTTACCTCGGTGATCTTTGGTGGCTTGCATTTTTTTAATCCTGAAGTGTCCAAATTAGGAAACATCATCATGGTCTACTATATTGGTACCGGCTTCTTCTTGGGTATTATGACGCTCATGGATGAAGGGATGGAACTGGCCTTAGGGTTTCATGCAGGGAACAATCTAATAGCTGCGCTGTTGGTGACAGCAGACTGGACCGTGTTTCAAACAAACTCCATCTTAAAGGATGTGTCCGAACCTTCTGCAGGAATTGACGTTATCATGCCCGTACTCATCATCTATCCTATTTTTTTAGGGATCATGGCATGGAAATACGGTTGGACGGATTGGGGCGAAAAGCTCTTCGGAAAGGTAGTCCCTCCGCCTGAAGACGAAGCGTACGAAGAATATGTATAAATCTGTTTTGTGAATCCTACCCCGCACATACTCCATCCGGATTTTACGCTCAACGGACTTCAATTTGAAGCTGTTGAAGAGCTGCTCGATTTTGCCGGTGAACTCAGGCGGGAAGGTGACGATCACGAAATTGGAATCGGGAAGTTCATTCAAAAATGGTTCAACGATAAATCGTATATTACGGTGAAGACCTCCGGCGCCACAGGAAAATCGAAAAAGATCCGTCTCGAAAAACAATGGATGGTCAACAGTGCCATAGCGACCGGCACGTTCTTTAAATTGGGCGCTAAGACCTCTGCCTTGTTATGTCTACCGCCTAATTTTATTGCCGGAAAGATGATGTTGGTGCGGGCCATGGTTTTGGGTTGGGAACTTCATGTCGTGGCACCGGAAAAAGATGCACTCACACAATACGACAACGACTACAATTTTGCAGCCATGGTTCCTTATCAGGTACTCCATTCTATTAAAGCATTAGCCAAGGTCAAAAAATTGATCATTGGTGGCGGCCCCATCTCTGCGGCGCTGGAAGAAAAACTGCAACAGGTTCCCACCGAAGCCTTTGCTACCTATGGCATGACCGAAACGAGTACGCATATTGCCGTTCGCAGGGTCAATGGCCCGGCGAAATCTGATCTCTATGCCGCTTTACCCAATGTAAAGTTCGACCTAGATCATAGGGGCTGTCTGGTAATTCATGCCCCCGAGATCCTTTCAGAACCGATCGTCACAAACGATCTGGTGCAGTTAGAATCCCCTTCTTCCTTTCGGTGGTTGGGCAGGTACGACAATCTTATCAATTCCGGCGGAATAAAATTGTTTCCCGAAAAGATCGAAGAAAAACTGTCGGCCTTTATCAAACTCCCTTTTATCATTACTTCGGAAAAAGACCCCGAATTGGGCGAGCGTGTTATCCTTATTTTTGAGAGTGACCGAAGCGGAAGTGTTCCAAACTATTCTGAAGCATTTGCAAGTCTGGACACCTACGAACGCCCTAAAAGGGTATATTCCATTTCAAAGTTCCCGTACACAGAAACCGGGAAGATCAAGCGTGCCGATGTACTGCAAGTTTTGCAAAGATATCGATAGCCCTACGCCTAAACTCATTCGCCGTATTTGTTGACTAATCAAGAATAACGGTTGCCTCAATACTGTTTTTATCCAGATATGTAACAATGTAGCTTTATACCATAACCATAAAACCACAACGTTATGAAATCAACAGTACTCGTATTTATTTTTACATTAGTTGCCTTTCAACTTTCAGCCCAACAAATCACGGTCTCAGGCACTGTCACAGATGATTCTGGGTTGCCTTTGCCTGGTGTAAATATCATTGAAAAAGGAACCCGTAATGGGGGACAGACAGACTTCGACGGACATTACAGCATCACGGTAGCTGTAGGTAATACGTTGGTATTCTCCTACGTAGGATTTAACTCTCAGGAGGTTAAGATCAGTTCTAAAACGCATACCCTGCATATCGTTTTGAATGCGGATAACGCTCAATTGGATGAGGTAGTTGTAACTGGCTACGGTTTTTCGGGAAGATCAAATAAAATAAGAGTTCGGGGAGTAAGTTCATTAAGCGGAAAGACTGCTGGCATTTCAATGACCAGAGCAGAACGGAAGAACATACAACGGTACAGAAATACGAATACAGATAATGAATCGTACGGAAGGATTCAAGAGAACATCTTCAAACGAGTAGAAACAGCTCCGCTTAGCACCTTTTCAATAGATGTAGATAGAGCAGGGTATAGCAATATCCGAAGGTTCATCAATAATGGTCAGGAAATCCCGAAGGATGCAGTGAAAATAGAGGAGATGATCAATTATTTTGATTATAACTACCCGCAACCTGAAGGAGGTGTTCCTTTTTCAATAACTACCGAGATTGCGTCCTCGCCATGGAACAGCGATGCGAAGCTTGTACGAATTGGTCTTAAAGGAAAGGATATTTCGGTATCCGGAGTCCCTGCATCGAACCTCGTTTTCTTATTGGATGTTTCAGGATCTATGGAAAGTCCCAATAAATTACCTCTTTTAAAATCGGCCTTGCAAGTACTCGTCGAACAATTACGAGCAGAAGATAAAGTAGCTATTGTTGTCTATGCGGGTGCTGCGGGATTGGTACTGCCGCCTACGGCAGGAAGCAATAAACAACTTATATTAAATGCTATTGAAAACCTTACCGCAGGAGGTTCTACCGCCGGGGGTGAAGGTATAAAACTGGCATACAGAATAGCAGAAGAGCACTTTATCAAAGGAGGGAATAATAGGATCATTCTAGCTACCGACGGTGATTTCAATGTTGGAGCGTCCAGTGATCGTGCAATGGAAGATCTCATTGTGGAAAAACGAAAAAGCGGTGTGTTCTTAACGTGTTTAGGCTTTGGAATGGGAAATTATAAAGACTCTAAAATGGAGACTTTGGCCGATAAAGGTAATGGGAACTATGCTTATATCGATACCATGCAGGAGGCTCGTAAAACATTGGGCAGTGAATTTTTCGGTACGCTGTACACCATTGCTAAAGATGTTAAACTACAGATTGAGTTCAATCCGAGTAAGGTACAAGCTTATCGATTGATCGGGTATGAGAATCGCTTGCTCAATGACGAAGATTTCCAGGATGATACCAAAGATGCCGGTGAGCTGGGAAGCGGTCATACGGTAACGGCACTGTACGAGATCATACCGGTTGGCGTGAAAAGCATGTATGTAAAGAATGTACCAAAGCTGAAATATACCAATGCGAAGATAGCCGGCGCATCTGATGAAGTCCTTACTGTAAAGTTTCGATATAAAGAACCGGACGGAGAAATAAGCAAACTGATAGAACGAACCGTCTTAGATACCAATACCGCCTTTCAGGCGGCATCCACCGACTTCAAATATGCAGCTTCGGTGGCCTTATTCGGGATGCAATTGAGAAAATCGGTTTTTATCAATACTCAAAGACCGGCAGACGTTATAGCACTTGCAGAGGCAGGAAAAGGAGATGACCCCGAAGGCTATAGAGCAGAGTTTATAAGGTTGGTAAAGAGTTACCAATAGCCTGCATTCAATAAAGATGAAGAAAAGAGGAGTGACTGTGTTCACTCCTTTTTTTATTTCTGAAATCTATTTACTTTTAAGGTGTAAAACTAACACTATGAAAAAGATCGTATTTATTCTCTTGCTGGCTTCATTTTCTCTCAACGCCCAAATTCTTTCAGAACGTGATCGTGCATCTTTAAGAGATGAAATTCTAGCAGACCGATTTACAAACTTGCTTCCTAAATTAATGGATGCTACTCAAATAGACATGTGGTTGGTCATTGCCCGAGAGTATAATGAAGATCCTGTGATGCGAACCATGTTGCCGGCTACCTGGTTGAATGCTCGCAGACGAACGATCTTGGTTTTTTACAGAGACAAAGAGCAAAATACCATAGAAAAATTGGCCGTTGCGCGCTACGATGTTGGAGAGAATATCACATCGGCTTGGGACAAAGAAAAGCAACCCGATCAATGGGAACGACTGGTAGAGATCATCAAGGAACGAAACCCGAAAAGAATCGGAATTAACACTTCAGAACATTTTGGAATTGCAGACGGACTCGTTCAAACCGATTATAAGGAACTAAAGAATGCGCTGCCCGACACCTATAAGGAGCGGCTAGTTTCAGCAGAGAAGTTGGCGATCGCATGGATCGAAACCCGTACACAAAAGGAAATGGACCTTTACAATACCTTGGTCGCCATTACCCACGATATTATTGATGAAGCGTTCTCTGCCAAGGTGATCACCCCGGGTGTGACTACTACAGACGATGTGGTTTGGTGGATGCGTCAAAAGGTAACAGATATGGGTCTGGAGACTTGGTTTCATCCAACGGTGGATATTCAGCGGGACCAAGAAGCACTTAAAAGTCATATTGAGTCCTTCAGTAAGGCAAAAAAGGATGCCGTGATCCAACGTGGAGACCTGCTTCACTGTGATTTTGGTATAACCTACATTGGCCTCAACACCGATTGTCAACAGCATGCCTATGTTTTAAAGGAAGGGGAAACCAAAGTGCCGGGGTTCCTGCAACAGGCATTTTCGAAAGGGAACCGGGTGCAAGATATCTTTACCGCCAATTTCAAAGAAGGGAAGACAGGGAACGAGATTTTACTCACTTCCTTGTCTCAAGGCAGGGAGGAAGGACTTCAGCCCTCTATTTACACGCATCCGTTAGGAACCTACGGGCATAGTGCCGGTACCACATTTGGAATGTGGGACTCTCAAGAAGGTGTTCCGGTGAATGGAGATTATCCACTACACCTAAACACCGTCTATGCAATTGAACTCAATACAACGGTCTACCTGCCCGAATGGGGGAAAGACATACGCATCATGCTGGAAGAGGCCGGGTATTTTGGCCCTGAGGGCTTTCGCTATGTGAACGGCCGACAGGAAGCCATCAAGCCAATACAGGTGAAATAACGCTTATTGTTGCATCTTTAAATATTTGTCTACGGAATGCTTACCCGATCCATAGAATAAAAAGAAGATACAAATAAATAAGACCACCAGTGCCAGTATGAGATTCATGGTGTTCATTTCTCCTAAGAAATTGATGAGTACGGCTCCTATAAGTATCGGTAATTGAGCGATGACTGCCCAGCGTGTCAATAGACCGAAAGCAATCAACAGCCCACCAATAAAGTGTGCCGGAGCCACATAGTGTACAGCGAGCATTCCGCCGGCATAGCCCTGCAAAGGTTTAAACAGTTCCATAAGCATGGCTGCATCTGCCATAAAGTTAATCCCTTTGATAAAAAGGAAAACGCCCAGACCAATACGCAAAATATCCAACGGATAATAGGTGTGTGCATTGGCCCATTTGTTCAATGATTTGATTGTTCCCATGATTGAAAAGATTACGATTGCCTATCTAAGATACTCATTATAAGAACAATACGGAAACAATTTTTGTATTTCTAAAGAAATAGACTTTCAGTCCTGAAGTGTTCTCGTTGGCGATGAACTTTTGGTGAGCCAATAGAATCGAACCGCAGCCAGCAATCCTACCACCGAAAAGCCCGCTAACAACCAGAACACATGTTGATGTCCGGGTTCTCCCGGTGAAGCATCTAAGAGATACCCCATGGCCGGACCCATAAAGATGTCCGGTGTATAGCCGATAAGTGAAATGAGACCCACCGCGGTACCTGTTACCGCAAGCGGAATATAACCTTCCTGCAAGGCTGCGAAATATAATGTTCTAAAGGCATAGACACCCGTAGCGGTAATTAAGAGGGAGAGTAAGAAATAGAATGACAAGGAAGGGCCTAACACTCCCGAAGCAAAGAGGAGTGCGCCCAAAAGCATCACCATAAATCCTAGGATCATCATCAAAGAGGTTCTGGTCTTGTCAGCTAAAAGACCAATTCCTACACCAATGACAGGACGGATGTAAAGCAGATAGGTACCCACTTGAGCCGATTCGATTTCGTTATACAACATTACCTCTCTGGCATAGAGCGAAAAGACATCGGTGATCTTATAACCAACATAGGCGCATAAGATAATAACCATGAGAAGCCACACAGTGGGAATTTTTATGACAATAGCGTAATTAAGGAGAGTTTCACGGAAAGAGTGTCTAGAGCGAGTATGGTTTTCTTCGGAAGGGTCACTTCGCAAGAAAAAAAGCACCAATACACCTATAAAGCCAACCATCGCAGAAGTGATTAGGATTACGTTCCGAAACGCTTCTTTGCGTTCCGAATAAACAGCTTCTGCAATTTCCGAAGTAATGAAAAGAGAAAATATGAACACGCCCAAGGATCCGAAACCTGCGGCTACAAGTCCGCGTCCACCGTCTAAGAAACCAAAAGCCAATCCTTGTCGGTTGCTGCCGCCCCATACACGCGTTGCCTTGATCATGGCCGCCCAAAAAAGGAAAATGGTGGTGAACCCCCAATATCCATAGAGAAGTTGTAAGACCGGATAGGCAGGATAGGTAGCCAAGACTACCCCTCCTGCAGCAGTGAGGAACAATGCGACTGCAATAAGTATCTTAGGTTTAAAGGTATCGGCCAAGCTGCCACCAAAAAGATAGGAGATAAAAGCTACGATACCATACATCGAAAAACAGGTACCCAGTTCCAGATTGTTCAACTGAAAGACATCCAAAAAAGTAGGACGAAAGACCCGCGCGAGGACAAAAGGCAGTATGAACACAGCTTCGCCTGCCAAAATAAGCAGAATGATAGTAAACGTTTTATAAGAGGTAAAGGAACTACCGGTTTTCATCCCTGAAAGATAGTAAAACCGGAACTAGTGATATACCCAGACTTCTAAATCTTCCTCAATTAAAAATCTATGGAGAGCTTACCCACTTTTTCTCGTATTGTAACGATTTAATATCATACTTGTATCACCCCTAAATTAAACGCTTTTTCTATGGGAGCGTGATTGGCCGCTTCAATGCCCATGGAGATCCACTTTCGGGTATCCAACGGATCGATCACCGCGTCTGTCCACAAACGGGAGGCTGCATAATAAGGTGATATTTGTCTGTCATAGCGTGCCTTGATACGATCATACAATTCTTTTTCAACTTCGGGAGTGATGGTCTCGCCCTTCTTTTTTAGCGAAGCAGTTTCAATTTGTAACAATACTTTGGCGGCACTGTTACCGCTCATGACGGCCAATTCGGCACTGGGCCAGGCTACAATAAGACGTGGATCATAGGCTTTTCCGCACATGGCATAGTTACCCGCACCATACGAATTGCCTATAACGATGGTAAATTTAGGAACCACACTGTTGCTAACGGCATTTACCATTTTCGCACCATCCTTAATGATACCACCGTGCTCACTTTTACTGCCCACCATAAAGCCTGTGACGTCTTGCAGAAAGACCAAAGGGATTTTTTTCTGATTGCAATTTGCGATAAAACGCGTGGCTTTATCGGCACTATCACTGTAGATCACTCCACCAAACTGCATTTCTCCTTTGGTGGTCTTTACCAAACTACGCTGGTTCGCCACAATACCCACAGCCCAGCCGTCGATGCGTGCATAGCCGGTTAGGAGGGTCTTGCCGTATCCTTCTTTATATTGTTCGAAGGTACTGTTGTCCACCAACCGTTTGATGATCTCCACCATATCGTATTGGACGGCTCGGGAGCGTGGGAGAATACCGTGAATATCCTCCGGATTCTCCTTTGGCTTAGCCGGAGCCTCCCGGTTATAGCCTGCGGGGGTGTAATCACCGATCTTAGAAACGATATTCTTTATGGTGTCTAAAGCATCTTTGTCGTCTTTTGCCTTATAATCGGTGACACCGCTTATCTCACAGTGCGTGGTGGCACCACCAAGGGTTTCGTTATCGATACTCTCTCCAATTGCTGCTTTTACGAGATAGCTTCCTGCCAGAAAGATACTGCCGGTCTTATCTACGATGAGCGCTTCGTCACTCATAATAGGCAGATAGGCTCCTCCGGCGACACAACTCCCCATGACGGCAGCGATCTGGGTAATCCCCATGCTGCTCATGACAGCGTTGTTCCGAAAAATACGTCCGAAATGCTCCTTATCCGGAAAGATCTCATCCTGCATGGGTAGATAGACACCGGCACTGTCTACGAGGTAGATAATGGGTAAGCGGTTCTCTATGGCAATCTCCTGCGCCCGAAGGTTCTTCTTGGCAGTAATGGGGAACCAAGCACCGGCCTTTACGGTGGCATCGTTCGCAACCACCATACACTGCTTTCCTTTAATATAACCCATCTTTACTACCACACCACCGCTGGGTGCCCCTCCGTGCTCTTCATACATTCCGTCTCCTGCGAAGGCCCCAATTTCAATGGTGGGTTTTTTCTCATCCAAAAGATAATTGATACGCTCCCGAGCGGTCATTTTGCCTTTGGCATGGTGTTTAGCAATACGTTTTTCACCCCCACCTAATTTTACCTCAGAGAGGCGTTTTCTTAAATCGGACAGTAAGAGTTTATTGTGATCTTCGTTTTTGTTGAAGTTAATATCCATGCGTGCTTGAGATTTGTTCAAAAATACAAAAGTATGGTATTTTGCATACTGAAAAATCTATTTTATTACCGATATTTGCGATAGGTTGCCATACGTACCTAATGGCAACAGAGTAGAACTTGCGTTAGCGATCGAGCCATTGTTGAAGCTCTCCGCCCCGGCGGAAGCGACTGGTGAGAGCGCGGTGCGCCTTTGCGCGCAAACGCCCAAAAAACAAATAACATGATGAATAAAAATACAGTATTAGCATGGGCCACCTTTATTATGATCGTGGTTGGCGTTGCCCTTATTGCCATGGGAGCGTTTCGATATGACGATGTGGCGGGCTGGGGCTTTGCTGCCGTTGGGATTGGCTTCTTTGCCATTGCCTGGGTGTTTAACGCCCTAAAAGGGAGAGTGTAGCGGGTTTGATGGTGATAGCTCGAAGCTAAAGAAAGGAAGCAAGAAGCCGTCAAATGCTGTGAGCAGAGAGCTGAACCAAGGCTCCAAGGAACAAATAATCTAAACTAATTTTACAAAAAAATGTCTGACGATAAGAAAGTGATCTTTTCGATGTCCGGGGTGACGAAAACGTATCAAAATGCACAAACACCGGTACTAAAGAATATTTATTTAAGCTTCTTCTACGGCGCCAAGATAGGCATCTTGGGATTGAACGGAAGCGGAAAATCTACCTTGCTCAAAATTATTGCCGGGGTGGAGAAGAACTATCAAGGAGATGTGGTCTTTGCACCCGGTTACAGTGTAGGGTATTTGGAGCAGGAGCCGAAACTGGATGATGACAAGACGGTGCTTGAAATAGTGAGAGAAGGGGCAGCCGAAACGGTTGCTATTTTAGATGAATACAATAAGATCAACGATATGTTTGGTCTGGAAGAGGTATACAGTGACCCCGACAAGATGCAAAAATTAATGGATCGTCAAGCCGTCCTTCAAGATAAGATCGATGCCAGCGATGCCTGGGAACTAGATACGAAACTCGAGATCGCCATGGATGCGCTACGTACGCCGGAACCCGATAAGAAGATTGGGGTGTTGTCCGGTGGGGAGCGTCGCCGAGTGGCGTTATGCCGACTCTTGCTTCAGGAGCCGGATGTTTTGTTGCTTGATGAACCAACCAACCACTTGGATGCCGAGAGTGTACACTGGTTGGAACATCATCTGGCCGCATACAAAGGAACCGTGATCGCCGTGACGCACGACCGTTATTTTCTGGACAATGTGGCCGGATGGATCTTAGAATTGGATCGAGGTGAGGGCATTCCATGGAAAGGAAATTACAGTTCTTGGTTGGATCAAAAATCGAAACGACTGGCACAGGAACAGAAACAAGCCAGTAAGCGACAAAAAACACTCGAGCGTGAGTTGGAGTGGGTGCGGATGGCTCCCAAAGGTCGCCAAGCTAAGCAAAAGGCCCGATTGAACAATTACGATAAGTTGATGAGTCAAGACCAGAAGCAACTGGACGAGAAACTGGAAATCTACATCCCTAACGGTCCTCGTTTGGGAACCAACGTGATCGAAGCCAAGGGTGTGGCGAAAGGGTACGGTGATAAGCTGCTTTATGACGACCTCAACTTCAAACTACCTCAGGCAGGGATCGTGGGAATTATTGGTCCGAACGGAGCCGGAAAGACGACCATCTTTAGAATGATCATGGGTGAGGAGACTCCGGATAAAGGTGAATTTGTGGTGGGAGATACTGCTAAGATCGCGTATGTAGATCAGGCGCATTCCAACATCAATCCCGATAAAAGTATTTGGGAGAATTTTAGCGACGGTCAGGAATTGATCATGATGGGCGGCAAGCAGGTAAATTCCCGTGCGTATCTCAGCCGGTTCAACTTTAGCGGAAGTGAGCAAAACAAGAAAGTTTCTACCTTGTCCGGAGGCGAACGTAACCGTCTACATCTGGCAATGACTTTGAAAGAAGAAGGGAATGTACTCTTATTGGATGAGCCTACCAACGACTTGGATGTAAATACGCTGCGAGCTTTAGAGGAAGGTCTGGAGAATTTTGCGGGATGTGCCGTTGTTATTTCTCACGACCGCTGGTTCTTGGATAGAATTTGTACGCACATCCTTGCGTTTGAAGGAAATAGTGAGGTCTATTTCTTCGAAGGAAGTTTTAGTGACTACGAAGAGAACAAGAAGAAGCGTTTGGGCGGTGATCTTTTACCGAAACGAATCAAGTACAAGAAACTGATCCGATAATTATCTTCTGAAGCTTACTTGATAAACTTTCACATGTCGAAGGCCGAAATGTGACAGTTTGTTTTTATAAAATTTCTGCTACTGAATGATGAGTTTCTTGGTTATTGCGCGTCCGTCACTTATGATAGTAACAAAGTAGATTCCCTCTGAAATACCTTCGGTGGAAAAAGACAGCGGTTCGGGACTGCTGAAGGTTCCTTCGAACAATACTTCAATTAGTTTTCCCCGGAGATCGTACAGTGTGACGGTTCCTTCCGAAGTAAGGGTATGAGATACCGTAAATCTACCACGAGCAGGATTAGGATAGAGTGAAATATTGTTTTCTGAAAGCACCTCTTCTGAAACATCTAAAACGATATTTGAAAGGTCGTATTGATGGATGGACCTTCCAAAGGTTCCGGCGTATAACATATTAGTGGGTTCATGGAGCTTTAAATCTCTGATTACCGTAATAGGCAGGTCGTTACCTAAGATATCCCAGCTTGCGCCATCGTTTGAAGAATACCATACATTGGTATCTGTTGCGGCAAAAAGTAATTGTTCATCTTGGGTGAGTAATATGTCGTTTACGGGAATGCTTGGAAGATTCCCTGAAATATCTGTCCAGTTCTGTCCGGCATCGGTAGTCTTAAAGATATGTGGCGTATAATCCAGCAAACTAAACCCTGAAAAAGTAACATATGCCGTCGCATCGTCACTAGGTGAAATAGCAATAGCGGTTACGTAGCGATCCGGAAGTCCGCCACTCACATTGGTCCATGAAGCTCCTCCGTTTGTGGTGACATGCACATTCCCATCATCACTGCCTGTATAAACAACGTCCAGGTTATTGTAGGAAGGAGCAATGGCTGTTAGGGTCCCATAGGATAAAGAACCACTGGGATGCTGCCCATTGGTGAGATCGGGGCTGATGGCATTCCAAAAGACGGCCCTGTCTGAGATGTACAGCCGATTGGTCCCATA
The DNA here is from genome assembly GCF_963972995.1 of uncultured Altibacter sp. NCBI lineage: Bacteria > Pseudomonadati > Bacteroidota > Flavobacteriia > Flavobacteriales > Flavobacteriaceae > Altibacter > uncultured Altibacter sp. Next base: position 46,719 of record NZ_CAXAXI010000006.1, on the reverse strand, counting down.
ATAAACTTTCTCCGAATTGAAAGGGGAGAGGACTACCGGGGTGTTCCAGTTGTTACGATCACTTCCGCTGATCCCGGCCGTGGCACTTGAAAAGCTAGCCCCGCCATCGGTGGAGCGGCCTAGATTTCCAAATTGAGATTCTACGTATATAAAATTATTATCGACAGGATCCACATTCACGTGGAATCCGTCACCTCCCCAGATCGCATTCCAATCGTTGGTACCCGCTGTTAAGGTTCTGATGGTGTTGTTGTCTTGTGTTCCGCCATAGACACCGTTGGGTTGCAGGTAGTCTACTTCAATATTGTAGAATTGCGTAATGGGAAGATTCGTAAATTTTGTCCATGATGTTCCTCCATCTTGTGAGGTATAAGCACCTCCGTCGTTTCCGGCCAAAAGGAAATTTGGATTTGTGGTAGAATATTCCAGCGCATGATGATCTACGTGCATACCATTGATAGGCTGCCAACTTGCACCACCGTTGGTGGTACGTGAGATACCTTGGCCCAGAACGAATACTTCGTTAGGGTCTGTAGGACTTACCCGTATATTTCCAAAGTACCACCCGAAATTTGCATCAATACCGGCGAGCTCTGAAAGCGTGACCAACGACCACGTAGTTCCGTTATCATTCGAGCGGTAGAGTCCGTTAAACGTATTGGTGATCTCATTGGTGGTATAGCGTGCATAGACGGTAGCAGGATTGGATTGTGAGATCGCCAGTCCGATACGTCCGGTTTGTGCATCTGGGGCGGGAAGTCCGTTCAATGCGCCTAATTGGGTCCAAGTCGTTCCTCCATCTGTAGAACGGTGTATCGCAGAAGTCACACCGCCATAATCGCGTTGCCAAGGCTTGCGCGTTCGTTCCCACATGGCTGCGAAAAGGATATTGGTATTTTGGGGATTCATGACCACATCGATGGCAGAAGTGGAATCGGTAACAAAAAGTACTTGTTCCCAATTAGCGCCGGCATCGGTAGAACGATAGATACCGCGTTCATTGTTATATCCATATAAACGCCCGGTGGCAGCTGCGAAAACCCTGTCGGGGTTTGTTGGGTCTACCACAATACGTGCAATATGATCTGAATCGTTCAAACCTACATTCGTCCAGTTACTTCCGCCATCATCAGACCGATAGATTCCATCTCCAAAATAAGCGCCGTCGGTAGCACTACCGTTTGCTTCACCGGTTCCTACATACAGCCGTTGTGTATTGGAAGGAGCAATGGCGATGTCGCCTATTGAAGGCTTCCCTATTTGATCGAAAATAGGAGTCCAGCTGGAACCTCCGTTGGTCGTTTTAAAGACACCTCCTGTGGCAGCACCCACATACAGAATGTTGTCATTGGTAGGATCGATGGCCACATCGGTAATTCGCCCTCCTGTATTTAGCGGTCCCACAAGCGTCCAGTCGCTTCCGTTACCTTCGGAGCGTGATGAGAGGATCGCTCTTGATTGCTCCAAAGCACGTTCCATGGCGCTCTTATTCATGATATTATTCGGATAGGCACGTTGATTGTACATCCACTCGTGTGGGTATTCTTTAAAATTTTGAGAGGTGATTTCTGTAGCAAGCGGTTCTTTTTCTGAAAATAGAAGAACGCAAAAGACCAACAGAGCAATAGAAACAAGGAAGACACTTTTTTTCATACCATAGCAATTTGTTCAAAGATAGGGGAATACATCTTAATTTGAAAAACCCTAACAAAAGGAGTATCTTTCCGTTCCAAAAATTTATACATGATGCCAACATTGTTCCGTTCCCTTATTATTATTGTCTGCCTTTCCGGTTTTTCTCTAAAGGCACAACTTCAGAAAAATTTCGAATATCTGGATGTATTTCAGTTGGAATATGCAGCCGATCCTCAAATATCGCCAAACGGGGATTACGTGCTGTATAGACGTACGGGATTTGATATCATGAAAGATCGTTCCAGCGGCAATTTATGGCTGCTGAGTACCGATGACCGAAAGATACATCACAAGCTAACCGTCAATGAAGGAAATGAGAGTTCTGCCACATGGTCTCCATCGGGAGATCGTATTGCTTTTGTAAGCAGCACGGACGAAGGCAGTGAAATCTATATCTACTGGACCGCAACCGGTTCCATTGCAAAGCTCACACAGTTAGAAAACAGTCCCGGTTCTCTTACTTGGTCACCGGACGGTACCGAGATTGCCTTTACCCTAAAGATCGATGCAAAACCACCAGTTTTGGCCAAAATGCCGCCGAAGCCTAAAGATGCCAAGTGGGCGGAGGCACCGCGAATTACCGACAGATTAAAGCATGAGGCTGATGGTGCAGGGTACATAAAACCCGGTTTCACACACATTTTTAAAATTCCTTCGGAAGGAGGGACTCCCTTACAATTGACGAGCGGTGATTTTAATCATACAGGGTCATTGTCGTGGACGCCCGACGGAAAAATGATCCTTTTTTCGGCAAATCGGAACGCCGATTGGGAATATGAATTTCGAAATTCGGAAGTGTATGCAGTGAGTACCCGAACGGGTGTGATCACACAATTGACCGACCGAAACGGACCTGACAGTGCGCCGAAAGTTTCTCCGGACGGACGCTACGTTGCCTATACCGGCTTTGAAGATAAAGTGCAAGCATACCAAGTTCAAACCCTGCAACTAATGAAGCTCGACGGTACTGCGAAACGTACTGTTTCTGAAAATTTGGATCGAGATGTGGATGCAGTTGTATGGGCTTCAGATAGCAAAGGAGTCTATTTTATGTACAACGATCTGGGGGTCACGAAGATCGCTTATATGGATTTAAATGGTACCGTGGAGGATATTGTTTCGGATGTAGGCGGAACCACCTTGGGGAGGCCGTATGCTAGCGGGAGTTTTAGTGTTTCAGAAAAAGGAAATATCGCTTATACACGTTCGCGTCCCGATCGTCCTTCCGATGTGGCGGTCACCACATCCAAAGGTAAAAACATACGAGTACTTACCGATCTCAATGCAGACCTTCTCGGTTACCGCACCTTGGGAACCGTTGAAGAAATTTGGTATACGTCCAGTGTAGACGGGCGAAAGATACAAGGATGGGTTGTTTATCCACCCAACTATGTAAAGGGTACTAAAGTGCCCTTATTGGTCGAGAACCATGGAGGTCCCATCTTGAATTACGGGCCGCATTTTTCGGCGGAAATACAACTCTATGCAGCTGAAGGATATGCCGTATTTTACCCAAATCCGCGTGGGAGCACCAGTTACGGGGAGGAGTTTGGTAACTTGTTGTTCAATAATTATCCCGGAGAGGATTATAACGATGTGATGGACGGGGTCGATGAGCTGATCAAAAAAGGCATTGCCGATGAAAACCGCTTGTATGTCACGGGCGGAAGCGCCGGCGGGATCATGACCGCTTGGATCATTGGGAAGAACAATCGTTTTAAAGCAGCTGTAGTGGCCAAACCGGTTATGAACTGGATTAGTAAGACCTTGGTGGCCGACAACTACTACGGCTATGCAAACTCCAGGTATCCGGGTCAGCCGTGGGAGAATTTTGAGAACTACTGGAAATTCTCACCTATTTCATTGGTTGGAAATGTAGAGACCCCAACGATGGTGATGGTAGGAATGAACGATCTACGTACACCGCCAAGTGAAGCCAAGCAATTGTATCATGCATTAAAACTTCGAAAGATCGAAACGGTCTTGGTGGAGATCCCGGAAGCCTCTCACGGTATTGCTTCCCGCCCCAGTAATTTAATTACCAAGGTAGCGCATACCCTAGCGTGGTTTGAGAAGTTTAAGTAAAATAGCATGTTCTATAACTTGCCATCCAACCAATGAATGATATTTAACAGTAGCTGGTAGTTCTGCGGCGCGATGGGGTTGTTCATTCCCATCTTTTCTTGTTCCGGTCCGGCTAATTGAGCCGAGAACATGGCGGCTTCCCCAAAGACCACGAGGCGGCCTTTTCCAACTTTTCGGTAGGCGCCCTGTAACCAGCCATTCGTATTACGTCTTGGCGTATTTTTATGAAAGACCCAGGCCGTATCGGGAAGGAGGTTTACGTAGCGTTCGTCCAATACCAGCACTTCTTTTATGGGAGCGTTGGACCGAAATGCCTGACCTGTGAAACTAACAACCTCTGTTACTTTTTCAGAGTTGAACCTTCCATTTGTGATGGTGTTTGCAATAAGGCTCCCTTCCTTTCGATTGAAGAATGCAGGGCCTTGCGAGATGGTATCAAATACAAACCCATTGGTGAATTCAATATCAAAGGCAGAAGCAAGGCCTGCTGCTGCACCGGCCAATGGCATGTGATCTGCGATCAAGAAGAGGCTTCCACCTTCTTCCACCCAGTTTTTTACTATTTCAATTTCCTCGTTCGTAAAAGCAGATAAGGTAGGGTTGACCCAATTTCCGATGCTCTTTTCATTTAGTGCATTGGAAATGACAAGAATCTTTCCTTTTTGTAAACTTTCTTTGGTAAAGTTTCCTTTGTAACTTTCAACAGTATAGCCGTCTCGCTCTAAAAGATCTGCAAACGCTTTGTACCGGCCTCCCTTCGTATGAAAATTAAAATGGCCCTCGTCAATAAAGATAACAGGACCTGTTCCTTTTTGGTATGCAGGTGTTGAGATGGGAGGATTGTATAATGAATCTGCCACTTGCTGTCCAAAACCGAAGGAAGTGGCCAGCAAGCACAAGAAAACGAAATGCCGGCTTTTCATATCCTTATTTTTTTGGGTACCAGTCCAACTGAGTTACCTTTATATCGTGGTTTTCCATTTCGACCAATCTTTTGAATTTGTCGACATCACTAAGCCCATCTTTCCCGCGATAATGATAAGGATAGACCGTATCGGGTTTAAAATCCAGCACCGCATCGGCGGCACGCTCTACAGTCATAGTATAGGGAAGATTCATACATACAAACGCTATATCGATATTCTCCAATTGGCGCATTTCCGGAATATCTTCGGTGTCACCGGAGATGTAAACGCGGCGCTTGTCCTTTTCGATCACATAGCCGTTGCCACGTCCTTTAGGGTGCCGACTGTCTTCTGATTCCGGTAGGTTGTACATGGGAATCGCCGTAATTGTGAACTCAAGTTTGTTTGCTGAATTTCCATTGTTAAGAACCATGGTTTTTTTCCGAAGCGCTTCAGGAAGTTCATCCACAACCGCCTGCGGGGCAAAGAGATGTGTTTTCTCTTTTACAACAATTTCTAAGGTTTCAATATTAAAGTGATCACCGTGTATATCGGTCACCAGAATAATATCCGGCTCCGCTTGTCCTTCAAAAGCAGCCATACCGCCCACAGGATCGATATATACTACACTTCCATTCCAAGTTAATACCATAGTGGCATGGGAAATGGGTTGAATATTGAATGCGACTTCCTGAGGCTCGAAATCAAGTGTCGTACTGTCCACTACAATGGCGCTGTCTTTTCCTGAAGTAGTATTCTTATTGTTACAGGAAACAAAGGCAATGGCGACGCAGGCAAGAATGCTTATTTTGTGCATAGGTGTTAGTTTTTTCTGAAATTACAAATTTTTCAGAAAATAGATGCCTGTGTTACACTATTTTATGAAAGCAGAAGTTCCATTTTGATATTACTTCGCTCATAAGGACTGTTCGCTTCCACCGGAATTTCAATGAACCCGTATTTTCGATAGATGTAAATAGCGTTTGCTAATTTAGTGTTAGAGTACAAGAAGAGTTTCTTAAACTGCTGCACCTTGGCAAAGTCGATACAGTGTTGCATGAGTTTTTGACCAATCTTTTTACCGCGTTCCTCCGGCCGCACCGCCATTTTGGTCAGCTCATAGATCCCTTCTGCTCTCTTTAATAGTGCTACCGTGCCCAATACGCGATCCTCTTCTATAGCAAAGAAAATGTGTCCTCCGGGATCAAGTATGTAATGTTCGGGGTTGCGTAACACTTCCCTGTCAAAATCCTCTACGTAAAAGAACGTTTCCAGCCACTCGACGTTAAGGTCGTAGAAGTGTTGTTTGTATTGAGGCTTAAAGGAACGTATCATGATGTTTCACCGGAAAGCACATCGCTTATAAAGTAAGCAATGGTCTTTGCAACTTGATTAGGAAAAGATTCTGTTTTCGGATTTCCTTCGCAAATATGAATATAAATGCAGTGTTCTTTTTTAGAAAAATAGCGTAAGAAGTGTCTCGCTTCCGTCACCGAAAACCCGCTGGGCGACTGCGCACTGCTGCCCATCTCTGCAATGGCATCCATGTCCAATTCCAGTCCAAATGGTTTTTGTCCACAAAAGGTATCTGCCTTTTGTAAAAATACTTCAAAGGAATTGCCTTTATCCTGAAGAAGTGAGTCGAAGAGTGCGAACTGGATACGGTCCTTATGTTTTTTCATAGTGTCGAACACCGATTGTGAGGTATAATTTCGGTGCAATCCAAAAACAAAATATTTTTCCAGATACCCTTCATTGTATGCGTAAGAGAATCCGTTGCCGCTGTGCCTGTGTTCCAAGGCCCTGAAATCGGTGTGGGCGTCAAAATTGATACAATTGAGAGGGCCGCCCAAGGCTGTACTGGCTCCGTTTAAGTTACCGTAACTGTTGTTATGTCCGCCGCCAACAAGGATGGGAATTTTACCTGTTTTAATTATAGCAGCTACCGCTTCCGCAACTTTAGTATCTATATTGGATACCAAAGCACCTAATTGTTGCGTGTTCAATGCATCATCTTTTGCAACAACGCCTAGCGCACTTACTTCGTCTCGGCAATCGATCTCACCCAATAGTAATACTTTTTCGGCTTGCGTGAATTCATTCTGCTGAATATTACACAACACTCGCAGTGCTTGTGTCCATGCTTGGGAAGTTCCTGAAATTCCGAAATTAGCACGAACACCAATGTCTTCAGGAATACCCAGCAATACATACGGATGCTTGCTGTTTTGAAGGCTTTGCCAATCATGGGCGATCGACAGAACCTCTCCAAACTTCACTTCTCCGTCTCGCTTATTTACAAGCGAACGAACCTCATCTTCAGCATAAAAGGTCACCGTGCTCATAACCGTTCTCCATTTATAATTACAGTATCGATTAGATTGCTACCAAAAGCGTAGGGGAGATAGCCGTAGGAAGGAACCTCCTTGGTAATAATGATACTTGCCTTTTTTCCTTTTGTAATGCTGCCATGTGTTTGGCTGAGGCCCATAGCATAGGCACCGTTAATGGTAGCTGCATTGATGGCTTCTTCCGGTGTTAGTCTCATTTTGATACAGGCAGTGGCCACTACAAAGTTCATATTCCCGCTTGGTGTCGAACCCGGATTGTAATCTGTGGCAAGCGCTAGCGGTAACCCGGAATCAATGAGCTTACGTCCCGGGGTGTAGGGGATGCTTAAAAAATAGGAGCAGGAGGGAAGTGCGACAGGCATAGTCTTACTGCCATGAAGGGCGGCGATATCAGCTTCGGTGAGTACTTCGAGGTGATCGACACTTAACGCATTGTGTTGAACACCCATGGCGATCCCACCCAACGCCGTGAATTGGTTGACGTGAATCTTGGGGATAAGATGGTATACAGCCGCTTCAGAGAGGAGTCTGTGCGTATCTTCAACTGAGAAATAACCCTCTTCGCAAAAGATGTCTACATAGTCGGCCAGATTTTCAGCAGCCACCTTTGGAAGCATTTCATTACAGATCAGATCCATATATCCCTCTTTGTCTCCTTTGTATTCTGAAGGAATGGCATGTGCGCCTAAAAACGTAGTTCGTACCGAGATTGGATAATTCTCAGCTAATTTTTTGGCTACCCGAAGCATTTTCAGTTCTGCTTCGGTGGTGAGGCCATATCCGCTCTTGATCTCAATGGCACCGGTTCCCAATTGCATCACTTCTTCCAATCGGGCTGCCGACTGGCGGTATAGCTCCTCTTGGGAAGTCTCTTGTAGTTTTTTGGCGCTATTCACAATACCGCCTCCTTTTTGAGCGATCTCTTGATAGCTCAATCCATTTATGCGGTCGACGAACTCTTGTTCCCGATTGCCGGCATAGACCAGATGTGTATGAGAATCGCACCAAGTTGGCAAGACCATTTTTCCGGAGCAATCGATGGTTTCTGAAACCTCCAATTGAGGTAACACATCCATGCTACCGTAGTCTGCGATACGATCTCCATCAAGCAGTAACCAAGCATTTTTTAAAGTTGGGAGCTTCGCCATGTCCTTGCCGGAAACCATAATGGGGGCCGAGTCTCGAACTTGCAACAGTTCTTCGATGTGAGTAAGTAAAACTTTCATTGGCTAAAGATAGCAAACCTTAAAAGGAATTTATACCTTAGAGCTTCAAAAAATTTGAGATGAAGCCAACAAAAAAACTCGGTGTGAATACGGTTTGCACTCACGTGGGTGAGGTTGCGGACAAGCAATTTAAAGGAGCGATCTCCCCGTTGTTTATGTCAAGCTCCTATGCGTATGAGAATGTTGAAATAAAACGCTATCCGAGGTATTTTAACACCCCAAATCAAGAAGCATTGTGTAAGAAGATTGCAATGTTGGAGCACGCCGAACGAGGATTGATCTTCGGAAGTGGTATGGCCGCAGTGAGCACTGCTATGCTTGCCTTTTTAAATAAGGGCGATCACGTAGTCTTGCCAAAGACCTTGTACGGTGGGACGTATAACTTTGTTTCTGAAGAATTTGAAAAATTTGGAATTGAGTATACTTTCGCCGAAGGATTTTCGGAAGAAGATTTCACAAAGGCCATTCAGAAAAATACAAAGGTGATCTATGTGGAAACACCATCCAACCCGTTAATGCTGATCACCGACCTTAAGATGATCGCCCGTATTGCGAAACAACACGGATTGGTGTCTATGATCGACAACACATTTGCTTCGCCAATTAATCAAACCCCATTGGATTTCGGTATCGATATTTCCATTCACAGCGCAACCAAATATATGGGGGGACATAGTGACATTTGTGCAGGAGCGGTTGCAGCAAGCGAAGCACACATCGAGAAAATATGGCATAAAGCAAAGAACTTAGGAGGAAGTCTGAGCGATTACACCGTTTGGTTGTTAGAACGAAGTATGAAAACGCTGGCATTACGGGTGAAGGCACATAATAAGAACGCAAAGAAAATGGCAAAATGGCTGGATAAGCACCCCTTGGTAGCTAAGGTCTATTATCCCGGACTCCCCTCGCATCCCGATCATGCATTGGCTAAAAAGCAAATGCGCGGTTTCACCGGGATGTTGTCTTTTGAATTGATCGATTCTGTGGACGCCGGTGCCTTTATGAATGCTCTTCAATTAGTGAAGCAATCCATGAGTCTGGCCGGTGTTGAATCTACCATCCTCTCGCCCACCAAAACATCTCACGCATTGTTATCTCCCGAAGAACGTAAGAAGCAAGGCATTATGGACGGACTATTGCGCTTTTCGGTAGGTATTGAAGACAAAGAGGACCTTATAACCGATTTTGAACAAGCCTTTGATACGGTTGGAAAGGAACAATTACAAAAATTACTTTCATGAAATTAGATATACTTGCCATTGGAGCACATCCTGATGATGTTGAATTGGGCTGCGGTGCTACACTGGCCAAAGAGATTAATAATGGCAAAAAAGTAGGTATTTTGGATCTCACCCGAGGCGAATTGGGGACAAGAGGTTCTGCCGAGATTCGGGATAAAGAAGCCGGGAGAGCGGCCAAAATACTAGGGGCTTCCGTACGACTCAATCTTGAATTTGCCGATGGCTTTTTTGTGAATAATGCAGCTTCGCAACTGGAAGTCATTAAAATCCTCAGAAAATATCAACCGGATATTGTCTTATGTAATGCCATAGACGATCGTCATATTGACCATGCCAAGGGAAGTCGCCTAGCTAGTGACGCTTGTTTCTTAAGTGGATTGGCGAAGATAGAGACCATCTTTGAAGGCAATCATCAAAAAGCCTGGAGACCTAAGCAGGTCTATCATTATATTCAATGGAAGAACATAGAACCCGATGTGGTAGTGGATGTTTCCGGTTTTATTGAAAAAAAGCTTGAAGCTGTCTTTGCGTATGCAAGTCAGTTTCATCGCGAAAATGCGGTTGAGCCCGAAACGCCAATTTCTTCAACCAACTTTAGAGACAGTATCACCTACAGGGCGCAAGATCTTGGCAGGTTGATAGGAGTGGCTCATGGCGAAGGATTTACGGCAGAGCGCTATGTTGCGGTGGATTCTTTGTTTAAATTGCAATAAAATTGTTGGAGAATGGTATTGCGCATACGTAGTAAATGCGTTATATTTGCAACCGTTTTCTAAGGGAAACATACCTGGTGGTTGTAGCTCAGTTGGTTAGAGCGCCTGATTGTGGTTCAGGAGGTCGTCGGTTCGAGACCGATCTTCCACCCAAAAAGACAAGCTTCTCCTTCCGATAGTATCGGAGATGAGAAGCTTTTTTTGTGGCTGTTTTTAAGTGTTCTTAGAAGTTTCCTAGAGCTTATCGGCAATAATTCGTCCTTCCCTGTTTGCGATTTCCCAAGCAGTTTGAAAAATGAGTTGTGCACGCTTCGCCAATAACGGGTATGCTATCTTATCCGGTGTATCGGTAGGTTTGTGATAATCCTCGTGAACTCCGTTAAAATAAAAGATCACCGGAATATTGTTCTTGGCGAAATTATAATGATCACTGCGGTAATAAAAACGATTAGGGTCGTCCTTACTATTGTATTTTTCATCTAGTTCTAAATCGCTGTAGGTTTCATTCACTTCGAAAGCTAGATCATGCAATTCCTGACTAAGCATGTTGCTGCCAATTATATATACGTAATTGGGATTTTCTTGTCTTTCAGGATCAATGCGCCCTATCATATCTATATTTAAATTCGTAACCGTATTCTCCAGCGGAAATATGGGATTGTCTGTATAGTATTTAGAACCCCATAACCCTATTTCTTCTCCTGTGACGTGTAAAAAAAGAATGGATCGCTTTGGACCGTTACCGTCTTTTACCGCTTGCTGAAATGCTTCAGCGATCTCCAGTATTGCTACCGTTCCACTGCCATCATCGTCGGCCCCGTTAAAAATCTCGCCGTCCTTACCAACGCCAACATGATCGTAATGCGCAGAAAGCACGATAATTTCTTCCGGTTTTTCTGAACCTTTAATAAATGCTACGACATTTTCGGAAGCTTTGGGTTCTTTCATACGTTGAAAGTAACTTGCAGGAATGATCTGATAGTAGTTATTCTCTTCTATGGGAGACGCGATTCCTGTATCCATATAGAAATTGCGCAGGTATTCGGCGGCAAGTTTTTGCCCCTTGCTACCTGTCATTCTTCCCTCCATGGCGTCTCCGGCAAAGGTGTACAAATGTGTCTTGAGTTCTTCGGCGGTTATGGTGTTTGCATAATCCACACGGGTTAGCGTTTTAGAGTTGTTTGTTTGAGTTGAATTTTGAGCCGAATTACACGAAACCGCAAGCGCTGCAATGGCCGATAAAAACAGGTATTTCATAGTATATTATTCAAAGGATATTAATTCATAATCTGAAGGGTCCAGTCCGCCGTCCCCAATCTTTTGATAGGTGAGTGTATAGACCTTTGCCTCTTCTGTTCCATACGTATCTTGGGATCGTATGGTGAATGTCACGACGTACCGGGCATCAATTTCGGCGACGTCTTTTGCTTCGGAAATTTCAATGGCCTCCTCTTGAAATACCGTACCTTCCGGTAACTGAAGCTGTGTGCTGAGATCTTCTATTGCAAGAGAGCGAAGTGTCTCCATTTGTTGTTTTTCCGTAGAACATCCAACAAGTACTATCGAAAAGATCCATATGCGTAAAAAAGCCATTTTATTTTTCTTTCAAGCAGTTGTAAATATATAACATGCATTTTGTCTAGGTCTAAAATTTATGTGAAAATTAGTAAAATTGGAGACTGGAAGTCTTCGGCTGAATCTCATTGGCTATATTTGTTGAAAACTTCAGACCATGAATATCGAACAACTATATACGGGGTGTTTGGCACAGGGGGCCTATTATATTGAGAGTGACGGTGAGGTAGCCATTATTGATCCCCTGAGAGAAACAGCACCCTATCTTTCACGAGCAAAGCGAGATAAGGCAACAATCAAGTACATTTTTGAAACACATTTTCACGCCGATTTTGTAAGCGGACACCTAACCTTATCGAAACAAACCGGAGCGCCAATAGTGTACGGGCCCAACGCCAATCCCACATTCGAAGCCGTTATCGCAAAAGACGGACAAGAATTCAAACTGGGAAAGGTTACCATTGTGGCCTTACATACCCCCGGACATACCATGGAGAGTACTACCTATTTACTCAAAGATGAAACAGGAAAACCCTATGCAATCTTTAGCGGAGATACTTTGTTCTTAGGAGATGTAGGCAGACCGGATCTTGCACAAAAGGGGAATGAGCGCACACAAGAGGACTTAGCCGGAATGCTATATGAAAGTTTACGGAGCAAGATCATGACCTTACCCGATGATGTGATCGTTTATCCCGCTCATGGCGCCGGATCTGCTTGCGGAAAGAACATGATGAAGGAAACCGTCGACACACTGGGGAACCAGAAACAGATGAACTATGCATTGCGGGCCGATATGCGCAAAGAAGAATTCATCAAAGAGGTAACCGATGGTCTGTTGCCGCCGCCGGTGTATTTCCCACTCAATGTACAGATGAATCGAGAAGGGTATGAAGATATAGACGCTATTATAAGTCGCGGTACGGAGCCGCTAACACCCCAATCGTTTGAAGACTTGGCCAATACAACGGGCGCTGTGGTCTTAGATGTGCGTCATCAAAGTGATTTTATTAAGGGACATATCCCACGTTCCATTTTTATTGGATTGGATGGTAGTTTTGCGCCTTGGGTAGGGGCTCTTGTTGCAGACGTTACACAGCCCATCCTGTTAGTAGCTCCGGAAGGGAGAGAAGAAGAAGCTGTGACGCGCTTGTCCCGAGTAGGATTTGATAAAACGTTGGGCTATCTAAAAGGAGGTATTGCGGCCTGGAAAGCTGCGGAAAAAGAAGTAGACAGCTTAGTATCCATTACGGCGGAAGAATTGAAATCACACCTCATTGATAAGATACCTATTGTTGATGTTCGCAATGACAACGAATTTGAAGGAGCCCACATTCCTGATGCCATACACGCACCCCTAGGATCACTTAATGAGCATCTTAAGGAGCTTCCAAGGGAGACGCCGTTCTATGTTCATTGTGCAGGAGGATATCGATCTGTAATCGCAGCTTCCATCCTTAAAAGTCGAGGTATTCACAATGTGGTGGATGTAGCCGGAGGCTTTAAGGCGATCAAGGAAGCAGCTATTCCCGTCACCAATTAAGTTGCTGAATAGCAACCGCTTATAAGACAAGTCATTATTTTGTTAAACATTTTATAAAAAACATTAAACAAAAAGATATTTTCATAGTTTTGAGGAAACTATAAAAACAAAAGCTATGAAAAATCTAGTACTCTTTACCGCAGTCTTGCTCTTTACAGCAACTGCATTTTCTCAAACCGCCCGTGTACAAGTGATACACAATTCTGCAGACGCTGCCGCCTCAGAAGTAGATGTCTATCTGAACAGTGGAATTGCGATTGATGACTTCGCCTTTCGAACAGCTACTACTTTTCTGGACCTTCCCGCCGGTTCTCCAATAGACCTGTCGGTGGCCCCGGGAAACAGCACGGGAGTAGGGGATGCGTTATTAACGGTCACGGTTACGCTTATGCCGGACGAAACCTATATTGTAGTTGCCGATGGTATTGTGAGCGGTTCCGGATACAACCCGGCACCTCCGCTCTCTTTACAAATTTATCCCATGGGTCGTGAGACTGCTTCAAATACAGCAAATGTTGATGTTCTAGTACATCATGGTTCCACCGATGCTCCCACGGTAGATGTTGTAGAAACAGGTGTGGGTGCAGGAACAATTGTGGATGATATATCTTATTCAGAATTTGATGGATATTTGGAATTGCCAACGGCAGATTATACCCTAGAGGTTCGATTGGCCGATGGGTCACAACCGGGTGTGGCTGCTTATCAGGCACCACTCTCCACCTTAATGTTAGACGGCGCTGCACTGACAGTTTTGGCTTCCGGATTTTTGGATCCTTCACAGAATTCAAACGGACCTGCTTTTGGGTTGTTCGTTGCGAGTCCGTTAGGAGGCGATTTGTTGGCACTGCCAACGGCTGCTTTGGGTATTGACGAATTCGGATCGAATGCACTACGCGTATTCCCAAATCCGACAAGCGATTTTATTACGCTTAGTGCAGCGGGATATGATCTTAGTAATACGTCGCTTCAGATCACAGATATGCTGGGACGTATCGTTGCAGAAGACGTAATCGTATCAGAAAATCAAGCTATTGATGTCACTAGACTAAAAGCAGGCGTATACCAAGTAAATGTATTGCGAGACGCCGCTTTTGTTTATACAAAACGTTTTGTGAAGGAGTAAGTGAACTTCATAATTATTTGGTTGATATGAAAAGCCCACTCAATTTGAGTGGGCTTTTTGCATTTACTAAGACTTCTGTGTTCTAGCTCCAGTTATCTTCCAGGTCTTCCAATTTCTTCACGGTGTTCAGCGTTGATTTGATCTGACTCAATTGATTCGTAAGTACCGATGAAATCTGCGGAGGGAAACGGTTGTCGTTCAATTTTTCTTCATATTCCTCCACACTAGCCTTTTCTCCACGAATGCATTCTTCCAGTACAGCCTCGTCATCATTACCGGTGAAGGCAGTCTTTACGTCGATCCAAGTTCTGTGTAACGCTCCGGTGGTGCTTCCGCTTTCTTTTGGCGTTTCATTAAGCGATCGGATCTCTTTGTCCAATTCAGTGGCAAAACGATTGCGTTGCGCAGCTTGATGTTTCAGAAATGATTTTAAGCGATCGTCTTTGGCATTCTGCATAGCTTTGGTAAAGCCTTTTTCTGCATCGTAATTCTTCTCTAAGAGACCTTGTAGATTATCCACTAGATTGTCATGAATGTTTTCTTTTGCTTCTTCTCGTGTCGTTTTCATAGTTTTTTAAATTTAAGTTATGGATTAAAAGTACAACACATAATTACCTTACTGTCTTAGGGAATTCCTAATTGAGAAGCCTTTAACATTCGATGTTAAAGAGTTATAAAGACACACCGATTCATTATTTTGAATTGTAATTTTAGGTGTAATCATAAAACTATCTATTATGGACAAGAATCATAAATCGGAAAAAGAAAAGAAACGCGATCAAGGAATTGAGGAAAGTGCCATCAACCATAAGGAAAAAGAATCTGATGGAAGAGAGATCAATTATCAAGAGAAACAGCGACGAGAGAAACATCAACCGCGGGATACTGCCTAACAGATTTTCTATGGACAAGAAAAAAAAGAATGAAAACGATGATCCAAAATTAAAAAGTTTGGATCCCAGCAGGGAGAAAGGCCCGCAAAAGAAGAAACACCCCAATCAATATGGGGAACAGAACGAAGAAGGCATTGATCGAAATGCCTGATGTATGAAGACCCTAAACAAAAACTCTCCGAGTGTGCTACACACTCGGGGAGTTTTCATTTCGGCTAACTCGAAGTAACCGAGCATGCAAAAACTACTTGCGATTTTTTGATGGCTGCGGCTTTTGCTTAGGATCCTGCTGCTGATTACGAGCCTGTGGCTTGTTCTGCTGCTGTTGCTGATCCTTTGGACGATTTTGTCTTTCCTGAGTGCTCATAGCAAATACATTTCAATTAATACTCCGTTTATTAAATCGTAGTATGAAGATACTTCAGAAATGAAAAATGCCTAGCGTTGCTAACATTCTGTTAGGCTATATTTAGAAGATATTTAACGCGGTGTTAAAGCTGTGGCAAAAGGTGATGAGGATCATTGGACACGTTGCTCTAAGGTTCCCAAGACATTAAAGAGGGTTACCTTCGCGATGTAATTCTTTGCAAGGAGATCGTTCTGTTTTAGCTGTGCATCGATCAATTTCTGTTCGCGTGAATTAACAAGAAACAATGAGCTTTCTCCTAAGAATAATTTACGTTCTTCAGCGGCAACCAGCGTACCGTAATCAGTGATCATCGCTTCGCTTAGATCCACCTGTCTTTCTAAGGAAGCAATCTCCATGTACACACTTTCGATCTTATTCTGAAGGGAAACTTCTGTGGCCGTACGCTCAAAGGTTGCATCCTGTAACTTCAGGTTGGCCAACTTAAGGTCGCCGCGTTCCTTTCTCAAAAACAGCGGGAAACTTACGTTCAACAAGGCTTTGTAGTTGGCGGTATTGAATTGGTCCAATGGTTCGTATTCCTCTGACAAGAAGTTATACTGAAGGTCTACTTTAGGCAGCAACCTATTACGCAACAAACGTCGGTCCACCTTTAATCCTTCAATGGCGGCGCTTTGGCTTTCCAAGATGGGGTGATTCGTGAGCGCGTTTACGATATCTTTAGGATCAACTTCCAACTGGGATAAGGCTAGGATATTATCGTTCGGAGCTTGGGGTAAGACTGAATCTTCCAGCTCTAGAGGAACCGACTCAAACCACAAATAGTTACTTAGCTCAAGTGCAGCTTTCATTCGTTTCAAGTCGGCGGCTTCCAGTTGAAGGATCCTATCCTGCAATATGATGCGCGCTTCGGTGATGTCTATACTAGCCTTGTCACCGGCTTCTACACTGCGTTCCACGGCCTTAAGACGCACCGTTGCGTTATCCACGAACGAACGAAGGATGATCGCTTCGTTTACAGCCTCCATCCAATTGAAATAAACAGTACTCGCATCGAACAGTAATTTGTTCAACATACTACGCCGATCGGCTTCCGATTGTTGGGTGAAGAGTTTTGCTTTCTTAAGTGCGGCCATTCGTTCGTTGATCAAAAATCCTTGCGCCAGCGAAAGACTTACACCGGCACTGTAGAGTCCGTCTTCAGGGAGTGTGTTCTGCGGATTGATAAAAGCACCCGTATTCTCTTCAAAGTTTCCTTTGAACTCAATGCCATACCATGTTGGGATTTTAAAAGTGGTGTTGAGCAGATCGTAGTATTCGGTATCCTTAAATTTCTTTCGTTCATAATCCACTTCCACCTTAGGATCGAAGGCACCTCTTGCTTTCAGTACGGAAGCTTCGGCCATATCGAGCTTAATGGAAGCCTGCTTGGCATAGGGGTGGTGCTTCTTTACAAATCCCATGTATTCTTCAAATGTGAGAATCGCAGGGCTTTCCAAGTCCAAATCTTGGCCGTGGAGCAAAAGACCTCCCAACAAGGTCATGAGCAGAACGCCATATGTGCGAGCGTTCATCATGGCGTTCGGTTCATTGTGGCTGTTGTTCCCTTGGGAAGGTAATAATCCGGTGGGAATCCATTTAATTTTCGCCATAGTTCGTACCAAATTGGGACATCCTTCAGCAATGCTATGGTTCGTGCTCCCGATCCCATGCGTACGTTCGGCGGCCACGGTTCTTCTTTGGGATCGGGTGCTACCAGCACTCTGAATTTTCCATTCGGACTAATAAAATTCTCCACGGCGACAACTTTTCCGCCGTAGGTCCCGAACGACGCATCCGGCCAGCCACTAAAGACGATCGCCGGCCAGCCGTCAAACTGTACCCGAATGGATTCGCCTACATGAATCAACGGTAAGTCAATTGGCGTGACGTAGGTCTCCACGGCAAGATCGTAGTTAGCAGGCATGATACCCACCAGTCTCTCACCTTCTTTAAAGGCTTCACCAATACCCGATCGGAGGGCTTTATTGATATATCCGTCCTGTGGTGCTACGATGTACTGCAACTTTGTACGCATTTCGTAGTTGGTAGAGGCATTTTCAAGTTTAGAGACTTGTGCTTCGGTATCGAATTGTGCCGAACTTGCCGTAAACTTATCACTTTGCGCCTTGCTTAACTTCTCTGCGTACTCTGCCGCTGTTCTGTTGATGTCGATCTTTGCATTGATCAATTCATTCCTGCTTGCCAGAAGTTTGTTCTCCTGACTTAACAGCTTGGCTTCGGTTTCCTGAAGCTTGAGGCGTTTGTCTTCGACTTCAGCCATGGACTTTAAGCCTTCCTGCTGAAGGATCACCGTACGGTCGTACTGTTTTTGTGCGATATCCTGATTCGTTCTGGCGGCAATGAGATCCACACTGTCACTCTGTACCTTGTACCGCGCTTGTTTGTACTTGTTCTCCGCCTGTGCGATCTTCAGTTTTCGTTCTGTAGTGATGGCATTGATCTGTCCTTCCAATGCTTTTACCTTTTCCTTATAGGAATTGACGGCATTGGACTTGGCATCCCGCTGCTGATTGGTACGTTGCACCAATTGCGGGTCCTGATATTCATTCTTTATTTCTGAAATGAATAAAATAGTATCGCCCTTGCGTACAAAATCACCTTCCCTGACAAACCATTTCTCAATACGTCCCGGAATGGGGGATTGAATGGTCTGCGGACGTTGGTCCGGTGTTAGTGTGGTCACAAAGCCCGTACCCGACACATTTTGTGTCCATGGCAGGAAAAGCACGATCATACCAAACAAGGCCGATGACAGCAACAAGATGTTGAACACTTTGTAGTGCTTGGTCCTGTGTGCCTTTTTAAAGGCTGAAAACGTTTCCACTTCTGATTTAGAAGGGACCGGATTGTTAGAAATATTAAGCATAATTCGATTTCACTTTTGAGATCTCTCCCTGTTCAAGATGTATGCGTTTGGTTGCGATCTTATTCCAGTCGTGATCGGAGCTGGAAGTAATGAGAAGCCACGGGCGGTCCGGGTGGCCCAAGTATTCAATGATCTTGGCAGCTTCCTTTTTATCAAAGTGCTCCAATGCATCCTTTAATATTAGGATCTTTGGATTGTGAACAATGGCGCGCGCCAGCAGTATGCGTTTCGATACACTGTGGGGAATTTGCTTTCCTTCTGAAAAAACCCCACTGTGAATTCCTTTGGATTGTTTCCGTACAAAATCCTGAAGCCCTATCTGTTCGATCACACGATTCACGGCATCGACACTAATCTCCGGATTTCCGAAGGTAATGTTCTCCAGCAAGGTACCTTCAAAAGGCATTTGTTCGGGAAGTACCTGACCTATATGCGATCGATATACGTTGATATGCATTCCCTTCAGAGAGAAATCATTCACGTAAATGTCCCCACTGGTGGGTTGTATCAAGCCTGATAACAACTTAAGCAAGGTAGACTTTCCCGAGCCCGATTTCCCTTCGAGCAGCACCCGGTCCTTAGGCTCCAGCTGCAGGCTTATGCCGTTCAGGATTTGTTGCCCTTCGGGGGTCGTATAGCCCACGTCGTCAATCACAATATGGGCCGTATCTTTATGCTGAAAGGGCTCCGTACCTTCCTGTTCCTCCAGTTCCTTATCCACTACCTGACCAATCTTTTCCAAGGAAGTGAGCACATCGTAGAAGCTTTCAAGGCCCGTGATAAGTTTTTCAATAGAAGCAATGATCAATAAGATGATGATCTCTGCCGCGACGAACTGCCCGATATTCATTTGCTGATTGAGCACCAGAAACCCTCCCACAATGAGGAGTCCGGCTGTGATAAGGACCTTGAAGGCGATCATTTGCAAGAACTGGAACATCAATACCTTAAAATGTGATTCGCGCGCCTCCAAATAGGATTGAGTGAGCTGGTTGTTGCGCTCCATGGAGAGCTTGGTCCTTCCGGAGATCTTGAAACTGATAAGAGACCGTGCGATCTCTTGTAACCAATGCGCTACCTTGTACTTGCTTTTGGATTCCCTTAAACTTGTTTCGAGTCCTTTACGGGCGGTGTATCGAAAAGCGAAGTAGATAAGCGTTACCAATAAAAATCCATACAGGATAAAGAACGGATGATAGAAGGAAAGTAGTATGAGTCCGAAAAAGATCTGCAGGATGGCCGCGGGGAAATCCAATACGATCTTCGACAATCCTTTTTGCACCGTAAGGGTATCGAAAAAGCGGTTGACCAGTTCGGGGGGGTAGTTGTTACGCAGCTCACTCATACGTATCTTTGGCAATCGGTACGCGAATTCAAAAGAAGAGCGCGTAAAGATCTTTTGCTGAACGTTCTCCAGAATACGGAACTGCATAAGTTGTAAGATGCCTTGAAAACCCACACCCAAGGTCACCAGCACCACGAGCACAATCCAGGAGGTCGTTACCTGTGCGCCTTGTATCAAGTTCACAATGGCTTGAATCCCCAAAGGAAGCGTAAGCGCCACGAGTCCGGCGAAGATGGCATAATAGATGATCTGACGGATATCCCGTTTGTCGAGTTGTAACAAACCGATAAAACGACGCCAGGGGGTCATTGATTTTTTCATAGAATGGCAGTAATAACAAGGTGTTGATAGAACCGAAGGATGTTGTTCTTTCCTTCTTCCACATTGGTAAGGGAGGGGAGGTGTTCAGAAAAATAACGTTGGTGGTGTGCCCCTTCGATCACGGTAGAAATAAGCATGTGAGGGAATTCGAAGGTAGGATTTACCTCCAGCACCATGTCGCTTACCCGCTGAACCACGCGTTTGTAGGTCTTGTAATAGCCTTTTTCGTTCTCCTTATCGACTTCCTTGGTGTGATAGGCCTTTGAGAATTCAGCGATCACGATTCGGTAGAGGATGCTTTCATTGATGAAGGAGAAGGAGGCGTCGGTTTGTGGTTTGTCGGTAAGCACCTCAATGGCCTTCAATAACTTCACCTTAGGGTCTTGAATGTTGGTGGTTTGAAACACCAGAATGTACTCCATCCAGCTCCAATACCAGTTCACCAGATAGATGAGCAAGGCGTGTTTGCTTTCAAAATAGCGATAGACAGAACTCTCGTTCGAGCCGATGCGCTCTCCCAGTTTCTTAAAGGTAAACCCTTCAAACCCCAATTCGTCAATAAGCAAAATGCTATTCTCGACGATCTTCTTTCCCAGATCGGTCGACTCCGGGTTCTTGGTGTAGAGCTCCGGGTTAATGGAAAAATGTATCTGTAACTGTTCCACGTACTCAAATTTTGGACAAATATATAATAGTAATACTATTACATACAAAAGTTTAACTTTTTATTTTGAAAGTTATAGTTTCGTTGCTCTATTTTTGAGATCAAAACCGAAACAACTATGATGGTATTACAAATGGTCTCGACCAATGAGGCCCTTCTGGAAGAGATCGCTGAGTATCTGTTAGCCGAGAAATTATTGTACAATGTGATGTTGCGAGAGGTGTTCGATTACCGAACCGGTGACGGAAACGGTGGTATCGTAACCACCCAACGGTACGGACTGAAAGGTATTTCGAAATCGTTGCTGTTTGGACGTATCAATGAACTGCTGCGTAAAAAATATAAGGATAAGATGCCGTTGCTGTATTCGGAGCCTATTATTCTTATTGATCCGGAACAAACGGATGTTATTGCGGAGTCTCTTGTGAAGATTTAGGTTCTTTCTACTTTTTCAAAGGTTATTTGTTTTTCTTTTTTTCCTTTTTTGCCCCTCCAAAAAAGAAACAAAAAAAGAGGCCTTTTACGAGGTATTTCTCGGCATCTGATGCCGAGAACCGTCCCCCAAAACTTCGCGTCAGCCGTTTACATCGGCTTCCTGAATCTCGAAGTTTTGTTTGTGCCTTCCTCTCATCGCCTGCGGCGCTTCGTCGGAGGCAAGCTGGCGTAAAAGGGACTTCCCTCAATTTCAAATTCATTTCTAAACCTGATGTTTTAGCATCCTTTTCTTCAGCATAAGCGTAAAAAGCTGTGAGATTCAGCTCCACGACGTGGAGCGCACAGTTTTTACGGTGGTTTGGAATGCGGGAGCATTACAAAATGCATAAGAAAAGGATAGAAGGTCATTTTCTTTGCAACTTTCTTTTGGACCAGCAAAAGAAAGTTGAATAATCATACGAATGTCGCTTCTAGTGATGCGCCGTAGGCGCATTGTATCGAAAAGCATTTTAACCAATTACTCTTCACCCTTCACCATTCACGCTTCACCATCAGGCTGCTCACTGCTCACTGTTCACTACTAACCCTTCACCACTCACCACTCACCATTCACCCTCCTAACTCCTAACTCCTAACTCCTAACCCCTTCACTCTTCACCCTTCACCACTCACCATCTCCTGCTCACCGTTCACTATTAGCCCTTCACTCTTCACCATTCACCCTTCACCGATCCCCTAGGTTACTAGCTGGTAACTGTATGGTAACTGTATGGCTAGTGTATGGAGAGTGTATGGAAAACAGAAAGTGACACAAAGGAACATAAAATGGCAAAAAGTGACAAAAAGTGACGAAAAGTGTCAAAAACGGACAAAGTGACCATAATCGGACAAAACCGGACAATTTCGGTAAAAAGTGTCTTTTTGTGTCGATCTCGGACACGCGATTTGCATACCCGGCTTTTGGGCTCTATGTTTGGCCTATCGGATTCCGGAACAGGTGTTTGGAAACGGGTTGCAAAAAAGAAGAACCGCGCTACAAACACACCGATGCACTGAATGCTTAACTTTTAATACCTAGAAAGTATGGCAAAACAAGAAAGTTTTATCAAGTTCAAAGGAACGCTCGATGACCTTACGTTCTACCGACTTAGGGGAAAGTATATTGTAAAGAAGAAGGGCGGGGTGGACCGCGAGCGGATCCTTACCGATCCCAATTTCGCCCGGGTGCGAGAGAATATGAGCGAGTTTACGGCTGCTGCCAAGGTGGCGACCACGTTTCGAAAGTCGTTGAACTCCCTTATCAAACAGTTAGGGGGCACGACGGTACAGGCACGGCTGATGCGCATCTTTAGAAAGGTGCTGAACACAGTCGCCGGAAAGGCCGGACAGCGGGATCTCGTTTTGTTGCCGAACAAGGAACTTTTTAGCGAGTTCCAGTTCAACGAGGCCAAGCGTTTTGACTCCATCTTTACGGCCTTATTTGATGTGCCAGTGGTGGATGCGAACCGAAACGAGGTGACTTGGACCGTGCCGGTGTTTGACCCCGCACACGAATTGGAAATGCCCGGCGGTACGACGCATTACCGATTTGTCTTGGCGACCGTGGTCCTGAGTGATCATCGTCATAATGAACTCACTGAGACCTATACACCGCGTACCGATGCCGCCTTTATAAAACGGGCGGTGACGTATAGCGACTATCTGGACGCCGGGGTGGCACCCGAGGCACCGTTGCCGCTAGTGACGGATCTGGGACTGGAAGCCCCCTTACCGGATACGGCGATCTCGATCACCGTAGCGGGGGTGTTCTTTTACAAACAGGTGAATGGCGATTATTTAACGCTACAAAGTGAACAGGCCCTGCAGGTCCTAGTTGTAGCGTAGCTTTTGTTTTCCCAGAAGGGGACCGGAAACGGTCCCTTTTTTTTTGTTGTGGAAGTATCCTGTTCAACGGCACGGTATAAGCATAGTAGCATTTGGCTTAGGATAAATGTGTCTCAAATTTAATGCAGAAAAGCGTTAGTTTTTACCTCAGTTCTTTTTTATAAACTGTTTTAGAAATATAAGATTATTTTTTACTCACAATATAATTTTGATATAGACTTGCCATAAAAGTCAATAGAAATATACCTATAACTAGGCTATGTATGAAGTAAATTACGTTTGCTACCTTATTATGAGGAATAAAATTATCAGTAAATAGAATATTCATAGTATATGGTAATATTTGTCTATAACTCCAAAATTTATCAGATTCTATTTTCTTTATCCGTTTATGGAAATTTCTTTTTTCAACATCTATTTCCTTAAGAATATCAGTTAAAACAATGGCTAAAGTACTTGATTTACTGTATGTAATAGTTTCTACTATCTTATTACCGTTTTTATCGTAAATAGTGATAACTTTATGAACAACATCGCTCGGTATATTCCTCCCCTGGGTATAACCTTTAATAAAGAATGAATCAAGAATAATCAGTTTTTTGTTGTCTATTGCAGCCCATTCAATTCGATGAAGAGAATCATTCTCAAGACTTAAAATTTCTTGAATTACATTATTTTGATTTTCTCTCTGATTTAGAGAATCGTATTCTTCGTTTGATTTATAGGCCTCTGTAAGCTTTATTTCTTTTTCATTACGTATGATATTTTCCTCAATTCTAATACTGTTAGTATTTCCATGAATAAGAATGACATATCCTATAGGAAACACAATAAAGTGAAAAACTATAAATAATGATATTGCTTTGAATAAATTCTTAAGACTAGTAGTTTTTTTTCTCTTATGCAGTTCCCAAAATATCCTAGAGCTGAAAGCAAAAGCAAATACTACAATAATATCAAGAAATATCTCCAAAGTTTGATGTTTACTATAAGTTAGTCTAAGATGTTTACATCGATGCGTGTAATTTAGTTCTGAGGACAGACATGAGTCGTTTTCCGCTAAGTACTAAGTTAATCGATTTTGAAGATTTTTCGCTAGGGTAATTAGCAGAAATTATCTGCACCCATTGTTTCCCATTGGCTGTTATAATTCAACTATCTTTTTTAATAATTCTGTTGGTTTATCTTTATCTAAAGTTATTCCTTTACTTTCTAAATCTTCAATTACTGAATTTTTAAATTCTAACTTATTTATTAAATGATTATGTCTAATATCAAAAACCTTAAATAAATCATCCCAAGTCATTGCATATATTTCGTAATTCCTAACAGACTCAACTAGAAAACGTTTCCCTTTTCCCTTATTTGATTCGTACTTGTCTTTAATCCAATCATCTACTTTTTTTCCAACGAGTATTAACTTCCAAGTTCTTAATTCACTAATAAATTTTGGTTCATTTATAATGAATCGAATATAATCTTCGATTTGGTCGAATTGAGTTTTACCGATAATTACACTTGGCCTTTTTAGTTCAACAATAATATTTTCTTCTATAGTATATTCGTCACTACTTGAATCTAGGGTTTCTGCTTGTCTAGCAATAAATATATCAGGTCTTTTTAATTTATCTTTTGATTTTAGCTTCTCTTTATTTTTTTTGCCAGATTCAATGAAATCTAAAAAATTATTTAACGCAATCTCAAAATTTTTGTCAGCAGATACTAAATGATATTGTTCACCAAATAACCAATAATTGTTTTCAACAACCTTTTGGATATGGTCCCTTTCATTTGTAAATTTATCTAATTCAAAAACCATTTCTTTCAAAACGTTTATGACTGTAAAGCGACCTTCTAGCAAATTAACTAACTCGACGATACTTGAAATTTTGGTCTTTTTTAAAGTTTCGGAGAGTTCTTGTCTTTCTTCATCCGATAAATCAGTAATGTTTTCTAAAATTTCTAAAATATTCTCTCTTTGATCTGTATCAAGAAGTAAATTCAAAAAGCCAACTAGAGTTTTACTTTGAGTTTGTTTTAATCCTTGAAAAATTTTGGGTTGAATACAATAAATTTCTTTAACTACATTTTCTAAATCTTTCTTTCTGATTTGGTCGTAAGAATTATTTTTAAATACCGGGAATATTTTCTTTGAATTATAATGTTCAATTAGCCTTTCTGCTTTTTGGTCTCTAATAAATAATTTTTCTTCTTGCGATATGAAGTCATTTAAAATAGAGATTAAACGCTTAAATGTTATATCACTTTGATTGTTGCCATTCATTCCAAGTGTTGGATGATCGGTTTTAGTAAATTGAAATTCATCAAAGTATTCTGATATAATGTAAATGGAATGATGAAAATCCACAGCTTTATTATTAAATGAAGTATGCTTTCTTCCTACTTCTTTTTGTTCTTGATTTAAAAAGTAATAGTAATATTTATCTCCAATATTTTTATTCCATCTTATGTAATTGATTTTAAAAATTTGGTCATTGATTGTTTCATCGAATTCTCTGAAATCGCCTATAATATTCCAATAATTTATATCATTATTGTTGACTTTAATTTTATAATCACTTTCTTTATTGAGAAATAGAAACCATCCAAATTCGCTGGCTAAAAAGTTTTCGAACTCTTCACTTTCTAATAAATCTCCTGTTAGTGAATGGAAGGATTCAAAATGCACAGTAGTTCCAGTCTTTTTTGACAGGGAAACTATTTTGTCAGAAGTTTGAAAGTCTTGTAGTTTCTCTTTTGAAATTGTGATATTATATTTCAAATAATTTGATTGATCACTCTTAAATGTAGTTTCCCAAATTGCTTTATTACAGAAATTTGTAAAAGAAAACCTTCCTTTTCCTGCTTTACCTTTTATAAAGCCATTTTGATCAAAGGTTTTAGTTTTTTGAGAATCTAAAAATTGTCCGAATGTATCTTCAATTTTGCCAAGGTTTATTCCTGAACCATTATCTGAAATTGAGAAAGAATGAATATAGCCAACAGGATTAGAATCATAATTCAATTCTATCATTGTAGCATTTGCATCAAATCCATTCCAGATATATTCTGCAATTGCCTTTTTGAAATCCGCAGGTAATCCGCTTTGTTCTATACTTTTTGATGTGATTTTTGCTGTGTGTTTTTTCATTGGCTATTATTTTTCACGCTTGTGGCTAACGGTCAAGTATAAGCGTAGTGCGGGTTAGAAGAACTTTACTTTCGGTTTGACTTTGTGTTAGTTAATATCAACCTCGTTTAAATTTAGCACTTTAGCCTGCATTACGCTTATACAGTTTTGGGCGCTGACTTTTTATAAGATTCTAAGAGAGCACTATTTTCAATTTTCGTCTTCAAATATTCCATAAGTGAAATTGTATCATCAAAAAATTCTATAAATGTATCGTAGTCAATTAATTTATGCTCTCCGTGAGCGATATAATTTCGTTCGTTAACTAAATCATTAATTAATGTTTCTTGACTTTCAAAATAAACATCTTTTAAATCCATAATAAATAAGATTTCATCTAAAACATCATACCTTAAATTCGATTTTGTGTTTATAATATTTTTGGTTGGTATGTTGGATTGTTTTTCTGAGCTTGAAAAAATAAAATCGATAATTTGAGTCTTACTCTGTATGTTGTTTTCTTTTAAGGCACCAATTTTCTTTTGTAATGACAGGGCAATAAACTGAGTTTTTAATTCATTATGCTTTAATCCCTTATAGGAAACAAATTCGAGATAATATGAAAGTGATACTTTTACAAAGCCCTCCCAATGTGCATACAAAAGAGGCAAAGTGGCCCTGATCATAGCACTTTGTAAAGAATTCTTAATTGACGGAATCTTATTTTTTAACAAAGTCAATTCCTTTCTCCTCCAAGAAAATTCACCAATAACTTTATCTGATAAAACATCAAAGGATAATTGATTTCTGCTCATTACTTTCTAAAGAATTCTTTAGTGAATGGAATAATTTTAGGAATTCTTGTTCTTGCGTTTGAGCCTGAGCCTGTATACCTTATGAACGTTTCGTTACTGTGAAGTTCTTTTACTTTGTTCAATAAAAGATTATTGTCAGCGGGGAAATCGTATTGCTCAATATTCTCTGCTAATCCAATCGTAACTGCCTCAAATGCAGATTCTAAGAATTTACCTTTGAATCTTGTTCCATCATATCGTTTAAAAGCATCATCACCCAAAACCTGGTTAATTGTGCTAAATACATTCTCGAAATCTATTTTAGCGTTTGCATAGTCAAAATCATCATCCTGTAATATTTTTTCGGTGATTTCGTCAAAGAAATCACTTAATTCTTTTTTCGTTGTATATTCATATTTAGTTAAGGAAATAAATCGAAGGACTAATTCCAATGGGTACTGCTCATCGTAAAGCCTATCACTCAGAGAAATTGTATTTGCAAAGTTTTCATCATTTGCTAGTTCTTTAAACCACGTAAATGTGTCTTTTTTTATCATAATCATAACACTATTGCGTACTTCTTGGTCAGAAGCAAATGAACCACCCGTGTTTAGTCTTTGAAAAACATCAAATTTTGCATTCGTTCCTGAATCACTTAAAATAATTGAAAGGTTAAGTTTAGACCTTTTAATAAATAGCTTCAATGGATTTGGTAATTCAAGGTCTTCATCTTTTTGTTTTTCCCAAACCATTCCTTCTAAGTGTGGTAAATATTTGGTTCCTTCTAGCACAAGTCTTCCTTTTTTAGGAACATCTTCAACTTCAGGAAGCTCACTCATAAATTGTAAAAGAGTTGAAATTCTTTGAAGTCCATCTACCACTTCCCAAATACCATCTTCCCTTTGAAATAGAAATATCGAAGGAATAGGAATACCAAGCAAAATAGATTCAATTAAACGTGATTTTTGTGTATTTGACCATCTGAAATATCTTTGAAAATCTGGATTAATAATTAATTCTCCGTTTTTATGAAGATTAATAAGCTCTCCAATAGACATCGGGTAACTTTCTGTCTTAAATTCAGTCTTTTTAGATTCTATTTCTTGTAGTAGATTTTCTTGTTTCGTCATTTGTTTTCTGTTTTTTAGCTTGCAACGACTCGTTATATTCCTATCAAAAATACTTCAATCCCATGAATGGGTCCGGAATATCGTTACTAGCATAAAATTAAAAAGGGGAGAAGACCAAATATAGTAAAATATCTTTTGTCTTTTTTAGGATCTTACTTTTTATCGCAACCGGAAGTGGATGTGGTCGTCGTGGCGAACGGCCTTACAGCCGTGAAATCGAATCTTGTTATGTGATAGCTGTAGGCGTTCTTTTAAATGCGGTTCGATGAACAGTTTGCCGACAAGGGGTTGTTTTACGATGCCTGTGACTAATTCTCGTGTGCCTTTTTCGGAGAGGGTAAGTTGGTTGTTGATGGTACCTAAGGTCACATATTTGGGATAGTCGTATTGCCAATAACCGCGGTCTTTGCAGACGGTGGTTTGATCGTACTCCCTTGCCGTGGGGCCTTCGAACGCACCGTATCCGCTCACCGACCGTTTCCGGTTGGTTGTTTGTCCGTTGGTATCCTTATAGATGAGCGACACATCCACCTTTTTCCCGTCGTTATGACTCAGGTGCGGGAGCAGCGGGAAGCCATCGATAAACGGGAAGTTCGCATCCAGATATACCAATTTGATGCCCGGATTGTCTGCCTCGAATGCGGTTGCGATGTCCTGTATGGCCTTGTTGAGTTGGGGTGAGACATAATTTCGGTTGGCCAATTTGTACAAAAAGGAATGCGCCTGTACGGCTTTGTTCTCCTCAATGCGTATGCGTCCGAATAAAGGGGCAATGGCCGGAACCAACATAAAGGTTGCGAGCACGTAGAGTCCAGCAAAGATACCGAAGCGTTTCAGTCTTCTTCTATGGGTGCTCCTCTTAACTGCCCAAAGGGCGATGAGGTATATAATTCCGCCGACCTGCGTACCGATGGTCAGGAGGATGCATATAACCGTATGAAGCAGGAACTTTAGCACAAAGGAGCGGTTAGGGTGTTTGTGTGGATAGGGTGTTGCTTCGGTTCGTTATACACGTATTTGTCAATTAGAGTAGGGGATTTTGGTTTCTATAATTTATTTCAATCGTTTGTCTGACCAACTCCAATAGGCGTTATATGTTGTTGACACAGTTCTTGATTCTGTTTTCTAGTTTTTCTCTATTTTTCCTAAACTGAGGAAACTCATCCAAATCGGTTTTTATTTTTATATACAGCTGTTTTGCTCTATCGCAGTCATTTTGGCTAAGGTATACCCTGACTTTGGCGTATTCTGAAATCATTATCCTATTTGGATCGTCTGTGTCCTCAATTACCTTCTGAAGGATCTTCAGGCTTTTATCATATTCACCAAGATTACAATATGCTATTCCCATATTATAACCGGCATTAAAATACGTTGAGTCAGAGGCTATGAATGATTCACTATAGTATTCAAGTGCCATTTTATTCGTTCCAATTTCTCTGTAAATATTTCCCATATTGTTCAAAATAATTGGGTTCTCAGGTTCAATTCTGAACGCGGCGATGAATTTTTTTTCTGCTTTTCTGTATTTACCTTTTTTAGCAAGTTGAACACCTGCGTAATTT
Source organism: uncultured Altibacter sp. (assembly GCF_963972995.1). NCBI lineage: Bacteria > Pseudomonadati > Bacteroidota > Flavobacteriia > Flavobacteriales > Flavobacteriaceae > Altibacter > uncultured Altibacter sp. Next base: position 16,802 of record NZ_CAXAXI010000006.1, on the reverse strand, counting down.
AGTTCTCGGGCCTCTTCATTCACAATAACTATATCTTTTAAAACAATATCCACATCCGTACTGTCATTGGTTTTAATTGTAACTTCCATTGTATTTGATTGAAAAGAATCACTTTTTCCGGTGTCTTGTTTACAGCTATAGATCAATAAAATAGAAGCTAGTAGATACAATATTTTCATTTTCTCAATTTGTATTGTGTACAACGGTCTCGGTTATCGCCAGTTGGCGGAGTATGGAGCGCGGATTTGTCGGCTTAGTATTAGTTTGTTGGTCAATTTAATTATTTTCTTTTTAACGCTACCGTCTATTGGCGATGAACCGTTGTTATCTGCTTGCCGGTTTTAATAATTTTGAATATAAGTAAATAGAAATATTAAGCTAAAATATGACCACATACAAGTAAATAAAATATGAATTGAGGTCTCTAATTTTTTACCTCGCCACAAGGAAGGTGAATAAACAAAGAATTGAATGAATAGTCTTGCAAACCAAAAAACTGCTAATCCAACGGTTATTTTATTACCGAGGTCTGTTTGTACCAATTCGTTTGAAGATGTCAAGCATAATACACCCATTAAAAAAACGGTTAGCGCAATGAAGAACGTGTGCACTGTCATCATTTGTCTATTGATCAAACTCAGCGTTTTTAATTCCGTATTCCAGTTAAAATATCTAGGAAAAATAATATGTACTAAAGCAAGGATTATTAATAATACCCCAGCAATTTTCAAGTGGATTTGCATATTATAATGTGATTAAGGAGTTGTAATAAAAATTGACATAAATGGCGTGAATTTACGCTCTTTGAATGATGAGAATCCAGCTTTTTTAAAAGATTTCTCCCACACCTTTCTTGAAAAAAAATGTGTAAATCCTATAGAGAATGCAAGGAAGTTTGCAGTATCCCTCAAATGTTCCACCATTATAACTTTTCCTTCTGGTTTACAGATTCTATGACATTCTTTTAAAAACAATATCTTTTCATCATTGGATCTTATCTCGTGAACCGCGGAGAGCATAAAAATTAAGTCAGCAGAATTATCTTGATGTGGGATATGATTGGTTGAAATTTTAGAAGTATTTGGATACACTAAACTGACTTTTCTTGCTCGAATAATTGCTGCTTCGGTATGGGATGCTGGATTATAGAAATCTAGAACAGTCAGTTCCGATTGTGGAAATTCTTCCTTAATTAGGAAACTGGTTTCATCAAAACCTGCATTAATATTTATGATCTTTTGGTTCTCTTTATCCTTTAAATTAAATTGATTTAACCATCTAAGGGAGTAGTAATCTGAAAAATCATATACGTATGCGGAAACAATCAATGGCATTACCAATCCATATAGAAATGCTACAATTATTATCCAAAAGGCAAAATCTGGGATTGAAAAATATACTTTTATTAAGATGATCACTAGAAGCGCTACTAAGCCATAAATATAAAAATGTCGATTAAAGCTAAGTATGTTTAGTACTCCTTGAAATTTTCTACGCCTTAGTACCATTGCTCTTTTTTTCCTTTTTTCCAATAGTATGGAATTTCCTCAATAATGAAAGCGTTTGCTAGTATTGGATTTTTGAATTGGAATGAATCTAAAAACGAAAAGTTGTAATTTTTTACGGCAATTGGTTTCGGTTTCCATTTCTGTCTTACTCCTTCTATTATTAAAACCTCTTTTGCATCTTGATTATAGGTGAAAGTGAATGGTAATGGACCGGCAAATCTTCTTGCCTCTTTCCAATCCTTGAAGGGAGAATTAGTAGGTAATTCAACAATTTCCTTTGATTTATCAATATGAAGATGAAAATCTGATTTAGATGAAGATATTTGCTTTAGTTCTTTATCTTCACTTTGATTGATATCAGTTGTTGTATAATTATAATGAGTGAAAATGTTACCGAAAAACTCCATTTTCTTTTTGTTAGTTTCCGACTTAAGAATATAAAGTCCTCTTAAATTTTTGCCTCCGTTATTTTTATATCTGACAAATACTCTGTAACCAATTAAAAAGAAATCATTTCCCATAAGCTTTGGGAATCCCTTAGGTCTAAGATTTTTAGTCTGCACCATTGCGACTGCAATAAAAGCCCATTTATCTAGAAATGTATCTAATGTTAAGCACTCCGGAATTAAATGATTTAATTCATCTTTGTTTACTGCAAACGTTAGGACAGTTGAACTTTCAAAATATGCTTCAACTGCAAAAGGATGGTTTTTTAAAGTTGAGAGCATATTAAACTGTTTTAATTTTTTTATTTCTTAAATGAAACTGATTGTAATATATCAACAAGATAAATAAAAGCGCAAAAACTGAATTAAATCTACCCCACATTAGTAAGTCCGGAACTAAAATAAATTCCAATATATTCATGATACCTATACCGACTATTTGAGTTATTGCATTCAATTTTCTTTTATATCCAGATACAATCCAAAAAGCCATAACTATTTCCGAAATACCAATTAAGACGGTCAATTCTCTGGAATACTCATTTCCTAATATTTGACTTACGATCTCTTGATGTCTTGGAACCCAATTTAATATTTTGCAGAAAAGTCCGTTAACGATCCAGACTGTTGCAATTAAATATGTTATTAAAGTAGCTATTCTTTGTTCTGTCATTTTTAGTAGCATATCGTTCCTGCTTGCAGGTAGCTGTTGTTGCAAACACCTGCTTTATCTTAATATTTCCGTCAGATAAACAATACCGAATATCCAACCAACATAGAGTAGCGTATAAGTGAGCGCGTAAACTGCCGAAATACCAATATCTCCTTTTGTATCTTTTGATTTAGTAAAAACAAATTTTAAAGCCCTAAAGAAAACCCAGTAAAGCATAGATAAAATTATAAATAGCGAAAACCAAAAAACGGCATCCAATACTAGTAGTAAAACCACGAATAATATTGACATCGCAAACCATAGAAAAACAGACAAAATCACTCCGCCTATTCCATCTCCAACTATTGGTAAATCCATAGTTGGCCCTGTTCCGCTATTTATAACGAAATGCCCACTTTTAAAATTCCTATATTTTGGAAAATTGTCAATCAATCTGCTTCCGGTGTAAAGGCCATAAGTCATAAACAGAAATAGCGCTGTCGCTATAATTCCAAGTGAAATATAAAGATTAGAAGTCAAACTCCGATTGTAATTTATTCCAGTTAGATAAACTGTCAAAATTGTAATTCCGACTGCGAGTATTGAAACTATAAAAACAGATTTTCCTTTTAGGTATGGTTGAGTGGTTTTCAATTTAGAGCGTTTTTTCAACTTGTTGGCAACGTTTTATATCCTTATTACCAAACACCCATCCCATGTATGGATCCGGAATATCGTTACTAGCAATAAATTTAAAGGGGAGGAGACCAAATATAGTAAAATATCTATTGTCTTTTTTAGGATGTTACTTTTTATCGCAACCGGAAGTGGATGTGATCGTCGTGGCGAACAGCTTACCTTTGTGACATCGAATGGTGCTGTGTGAATTCTGCCGGCGCGTTCGTGAAAGCGTCTGTAGCTAGAAAAGGCGTTAACGTTTTTCCGTCGGCGCAACTCATTTAGAGACAACGGCTGAATTTCCTATTAGGAAATCCAGCCGTTACTGTCCTTACATGTTGCTATGCACGGTTTTTTTAGCTTCCGGCAAAAGGGGTTCCAAAAATCCCCACCGCAAGTTCTGCCCAAATAAGAAAAAGAACTAGGAATAAAACAATGCCTAAAAGGATTCTATAACGTAACGATTTGATCTTTCTTAAGATAAATTCAAGTATCAATCCTGTCCCAAGTAACAAACCACCGACAACGATAAAATCAAAAAGAGACCAATTCACTTCGTTGGTAAGGTTCATCGCTACAAGCGGAATTAGAAGTATTGATATTGCTATAGCCAAAATAGTTGCCAATCTTTTGTTTTGATTCATGATTTCCATAGTGTTTGTATGTGTTAAATGATTAAAATTCCCAATGATCGATGGCCGGAACAAAGACATGACCTCTTTTATAAAAAGTAGATTCGCCTTGTTAGATCCGTACTTTATATAATGTATATGGAACTGTTCCATTAGATCCCCTTCGATCTCTTCACGAAAATCCGGACGGCAAAACCAATGGAAAAATCGCATTACTATTGGCACGGGTTTCTTTTCTTTTTGAGTCATTTACCAGAAGTTGAATGAAAGTCTGGGCATTGCTTGCCAAAGTGAATTTCTTTGTGCTCTTGTGAGGTCAATTATTTCTTGGCCTTCAGCGGTGATCTCATATAAACGTTTTCGTTTACCGCCTCTTTCGTTGGTAGCATGACCAAACGCTGATCTTAACAGACCTTTTTTTTCCAGTCTCTTTAAAACGGTTTGAATCGCACCCAAACTTACCTCACGATCTAATCGCTTTTTTATTTCATCGATAACGCCGACACTGTACGCATCACCATTGAGTATAGCTACGATCATCACTACAATTTCTTCAAGTTCTCCCAATGTTGTTTGACTCATTTCAATATATTTACCACAAATGTAGTTTAAATAGTTTTAATAAACTACATTGTAGTTAAAATAATTAAAAATTAAATCAAGTTGTTTTTTAATCAGCCGTTTTTCAAAGTGCGAACAGCTCATACTACCCTTGCGAACCTACACTCGTCCCGGGAATCGATTCGGGACCCGGTTGTATGGCGTACACTAGAAAGGGCAGAAGATCAAGTATAGAACACTGTCCTTTGTCTTTTTTAGGAAGTTACTTTTATCGCCAATGAATGAGACTTGACGTAGAACCAATGGATTCCATAATGCCCGTGTTATTCTTTGAGTATTTTCCTCGTCACGATTCCATTTGAAGTCTGTATGCGCACAATCAAAATCCCATCTGCCAATCCGGACACATCCATACTATTGAATTTATTATTCTCTTCCCATATTCGTCTTCCCGAACTGTCAATAATCGATATACGCTCGATTTCCGATGCTCTACTGTTCTCAATGATGAGCGTGTTCTTTACAGGGTTCGGATACACAGATACATCTGGCGAGTCATATTCTGAGACAGTCAGGGTACAATCTTCTGAATACACAAAATCTGCCTGTATAAACCAGCCTGCATAGGGTGGATCATTATTTGTTGCCGCAGTTTCGTCATCGACCATCACACAGTTTAAGGGAAGTTCGCAAGGTATTCCTTCTTCCTCACAAGGCAATGTGACGGTGAGTATAGCGTTATTCCCGTTCTTTAGGTTTAAGCTTTCTAACAAAAATAAATTTTCACCGTAGAGTACTTCTAAGTTTATATTATTGCTTACATCTAAAGCGGAAATCAATAGATTATCAGTACCTGTATTACTAACGTACAGCTCTTTTAATTGTGTGTTATTACTGATGTCAAGAGTAGTGAGGTCATTGCTGGAGACATCTAACATTTCCAAGGCCGCAAAATCGTGAATTCCGGTTATATCACTTATTCCTTTTAACGACAGATCCAGTGTTATCACCATATCAATATCACTCGTGAGTACTTGTCCGTTAACGATTCCGTCACTGTCAATTCCTAAATCAATCAAAGCTTGTTCAAAATTTGTATCCGGGATATTGGTGGTTTGAGCCAAAAGAGTATTTGGCACGAGGCCATGGAAAAAGAATAAGATAAGAATATACTTCGTAGTTTTTGATAAGTTCATTTGGAGCTTTTTAACGTAGGTGTCCATGGCTCTATTTTTAATGCTTGTAGTACTGGGCAATTCTTTATATCCTTACTACCATACACCCATCCCGTGAATGGGTCCGGGATATCGTTAGTAGCAGTACATGTAAAAGGGGAGAAGACCAAATATAGTAAAATATCTTTTGTCTTTTTTGAGAAGTTGCTTTTATCGCAATTGGAAATGGATGTGGTCGTCGTGGCGTAGGGCATGACTGCGCCCACAAGGTTCAACCCCATGGCCGGGGTTGGCATTGCAGGAGCCAAGTACGCGAGCTGTTACCTTAGAGTTGTTGTTTCAGAATTTTTAGGATCCGTTTGTTGATAATTTCCGACAGGTTCCAATAGTACAGGTCGGGGTCGGTGGTGTTATAGAAGGCGACCATCACGGCATCGAGGTCTTTATGATAGGTGGCAAAGCTTTGGTAGCCCGGGACCCATCCGGCATGTTCGTATTTGTAGACCGTTGTATATAGTTCCTGTTCTTTGGGATCCAATAAGGAGCCATCATTCAACGCCCTTACGAATATCCCCACGTCTTCGGCAGTGGCCAGCATGCCGTGGTCGTCTTCCTTTAGATCGTACGGATGCCCCACATGATAGCCACTCATAACCTCTTCTAGATCCACTTCAGCAAGCGATCCGAAGGTATGGTGTAGCTGCAGCGGTTCTAGAATTTCTTCCTTGGTATATTGAAAATTATCATACCCCAGGGCATCGTCCATGATCTTGTTTAGGAGCAGGTAGTTGGTATTGCAGTATTCGTAGGCCTCGTCCGGCTTAAAGTTAGCAGGTTGGTCCAGTATAAGGGCCAGACTCTCTTGATAGGACTGTGTAGGCGCTGCCCAAAAATCGGGTGTGTCTGTAAAGTTGGGGATGCCACTTCTGTGTTGCAGAAGCAATCTCAGGGAAATATGCTCTGCGTTCTCGATGCGGCCCACAAGTTCCGGCAGGTATTGGGCGAGGGTCTTATCCAGTGAAAGCCGACCCTCCTGCACCAGTTTGGTCACCGCCACAGCGTCATACAATTTGCTAATACTGGCGATCTTGAACAAGGCGTCCGGCCGTGCCGGGATCATGGCTTCTCGATCGTGCCAGCCCGCAGCCAACAACTGCGGGGGTTCGCCCGCTTGGTCTATGTAGACGAGCATCCCTTCAAATCCGTGATCTACCGCTTCCTCCAGCTGTTCTTGTACGGTATCGGGCAGGGGTAGTATCCACGCCTTTACGAGAAGCCAAGGAACGAAAGATAAGGATACGATCGTTGCCAGTATCAAGGTGATCTGAACTATGCGTTTCGTTCTTTTTTTAGTCACGTATTGTTGGTTTCCATGCTATACCACGGCTGATTATGGTTTAGGCAAGCCGGGGGTTTTATCAATTTTTACGGTTCGCTCTCGATAGCCTACGACCCGTGCAATTCCTACGAAATGAATCCATTCCCGTGAAGGGTTCAAGGATATCGTTACTTTGAATACCATGAACATGGCGTACTCAAATATAAAAAAAAGTATAGGAGTAGGAGGATGGGTGTGAAAAGGATGACGCAATTAATTTGTTTGACCTCTAAACGTATTCATTTCTGCTTTAAGCGCTTGGATCTCCATACGTAATTCTTGGATCATGTTTTGTTGCTCCTGAATTGCCTTTACCAAGGGCGGGACAAATTCAGCATAGCGCAAACCATAGTGCGATGTGTCCCCTTTAGGCGCATCGACACCGTGGAAATCAAATCCTATTTCCTTGGCAGCTTTTTCAACGTCCTGAGCGATAAAACCGATTTGCACTTCGGTACTTTTCTTCGTTTCGGCATCCCTTATTCTGAGCTCGTCGGGTGTGTTCAGAAAACGTGCTAAGGCCTGTAGATCCAGTTGATAGGTTACGGGTTTGAGTTTGAGGATAAAGTCCAATCCGGCGACGTTCTCACTGACATTCGTTTTAAATCGCCCGTCACTTACATTGCTCCAGTTAGCATAGCCGCCTATGGTGGTTACCGCACTGTTTCCTAAGCGAATGGTATTGCTGGCACCCGGCTGGGCATTGTAGCCAATAGCCGTTGAATTATCAAAGTACTCAATGGAATTCGCTTTGGTCGTGAAGGCATTAGAACCCAAAGCTGTAGCATATTCTACACTGCCCACACCGGCTAAAGCTAAACTCCCTATGGCAGTACAGTGGCCATCATAATTAGTGGACAACGTATTATATCCCACTGCCGTATTATCTGAAGAGGTTACATTCTCATCCATACTTTGTGTTCCCACCGCTGTGTTTCGAAGGCCGGTCGTATTCGAATCCATGGCATTTGATCCGATAGCCGTGCTTCCATCGACTGCATTGTTTTGGAGGGACCCGTTCCCCACAGCCGTATTAAAGGAGCCAAGGTCGGCATTTCTCATTGAAAGTTCGCCGACCGCAACATTATAGGAACCTGATGTATTGTCGTGTAAGGCTCTTCTTCCAAAAGCACAATTGTACTCTCCGGTGTTGTTTTTTAAACTGTCATGACCAAAAGCACAATTATATCTTGAGTTGGTGGCGTCTCTCATCGCGTCGTATCCAAAGACACAGTTGCCGTTGCCTCCGGCCCAATTGTTGGAAGAAAGCGCATACGCTCCAAAAACAGCATTTTCCTGCCCCGCTTCGTTGCTTTCCATGGCTCTGTAACCAAAAACGCTGTTCTCTTCACCTCCCAAATTGGAATACAGAGCATAATGGCCAAACGCGCTGTTATCATCGCCATTGGTGTTGGAATGCAAGGCATAGTAGCCAAACGCACTATTGTGATTCGCAAAGGTGACGGACTGAAGGGTAGCTGTTCCGAAAGCCGTATTCTCTACACTTGACCCGGAGGAATTCAAATCCCTCATACTGGATACACCAAACGAGAGGTTGTTTGCGTTGAGTCTTCCGGAAAGTATATCATTCCTTTTGAACACCACATCCTGATCGTCTGCCGTTCCCATAAAATCGGTCCCCGGCGAGGTGCCTACATTTCCTTGTAATTCCCATGAAGGATTTATGGCGGGTGCGGAAAGAGACGTCCATGCACTCCCGTCATAGAACCAAAAGCCTGCAGTATTGTTGGTTTGATATACCAATAATCCGGTGGCCGGTGTTGCGATGGAGGTACGTTGCGCCTCCGTCATTCGAGGTACTAGGACACCCGCGGTTGTGCTACTGACATCCAAGGCAGCCGATGCGTCCGGGGTTGTTGTGCCAACTCCCACTTGGGCATAGCTCAGTGTCGACATGAATACTAAGACAAATAAAACACTTCTCATAACGTACAATTTTATGAGCATGAACAGGTATGCAGGTAGGGTTGAGGGGCAATACATTTGGTGCAAGACCAAAGTGTCTCTACACATACATCGAATGAATTGTAGGATGTCATCACTCTTTTTGAAAGCCTCTAAACACACCTTATAAAGGGAGGCCCCTACGGAAGGAATCACTGCGAATCCTATCTACATCTTTCACCGAAGTGCCTTTCCTGCACCGTTACGCATGCAGCTGGATTGCCAAAGGGGATATTTCGGCTGAAACTTTTGAATGTCCTTTACAGTGGTTTATATTGCCGTTACCGAAGGTATGAGGATGCCCTAAGGCTACGGAATTATTTTTTTTGAGACAGAAGGGTTTCAAAGACTCTATACAGATATTTTTTTCTGAAAACACATCGCTGCCGGCAGTACTATTCGTACCGGGTTATCTTCTCAGTCTCCTTCACTTAAAGAAAAACTACCATCACCGTTAAAGTCAATAAGTATTATGGTTACAGACCAAGTGCCGGATGTTCCGGCTGATGTGACTCCTGAAAAACTATCGGGTTCCATAGTACCATTCAGCGATCTATCTAAAACGATTGTTCCGTCTGCATCTTGCACTATCATTTGGAATATTCCATTGGCCGAAACAGTAATATCAGCATTGTAATCTGCCGTTGTTAATCCGTTCTGATATTCGAAAGTTTGTGAAGTACTTCCGCCATTTCCGGTAAAATCACCTCCAATGTCGCCATTTGGTCCTTCATTGATCGTTATATTTGCGAACAAGTGTTGGTCATCATCGTTATTGCAACCAACTAGTAGAATCAAGGCTGAAAATACTGTAAGAAAGATATATTTCGGTTTCACGGTCTTCATCATTCTTGGGGAATTCTAGATCACAATGTTAGTATGCTAATAGAACGCTAAAGGTAGGTTGATATTGCCGCTATGAGTCATGTATAAATCTTTGTAGCATGACTTCGTCCGGTGCGGCTCGTTCCGGAAGCGTCAGGGTGAGAACCAGCCAAGGTCGAAGTATCGCAAGTTCTTTTTATCAGACAAAATGTAGAAACCATCTTTTGTCTAACCTATACAGCGATAGAATTTATGTATTCTTGAGACAAGTTTTTGATCTGTGTATCCTTAACTTTCCTCTTTCGAATATTCTAAAATATCTCCCGGCTGACAGTCTAATGCTTCACAAACTAATTCAAGCGTACTAAACCTAATGGCTTTGACTTTTCCTGTTTTAAGTTTAGAAAGATTCGCTAATGTGATATCAACCGTTTCTGATAATTCGTTCAGTGACATTTTTCGTTTTGCCATCATTACGTCAAGATTTACAATTATAGGCATAGCTTATACAGTTTCTTCAAGTTCTTCTTGATATTCAACTCCTTTTGAAAAAATAGTCGCAATTATATAAATTACAGCAGACATAAGAATAAAGGCTTGACTATCCGTCCAAAACTGGTTTAAATTGTCAATTTCCAATCCATTGTGTTGTAAATTGGCAGTTAATTGTCTTGCCATAAAACTTAACAGTCCAATTGAAAATGTGTAGTAGCTTATCTTATAAATCTGTCTTGAAACAAATCTGCTGAAGGGCTCTGCAAGATTTATTTTGGTCACTAATACTATTACAATGTAAAAAAGGACCGCTTTTAAAATCGAAATGGTTAGGATAAAACCGTACATCCCAAAAAAGGCTAATTTGCTATTTTCATACATTTCACTTAAGTCCAATTTTTGATATAGATTTTGAACAAATTCCGGATTGAACAGACTGAAAATAAAATTCACAATTAACCCTCCTGCTTCAATGCACAGACCAACGAAAATTATCCAGGTAACAATTTTCAGTCCTTTAAAAACAATATTTTTAGTTTTTAGTTTCGTTTTCATATTTTATGATGCTAGTGATAATACGAAGCGAATATAGATAAATATTTATTGATAAACAATAAATAATTTTCATAAAGTGATAAATTTTTTTTCTTAGGGGATAATGTCTTGCACGAACTTTCAGTTCAATGATTGAATGGAAGGATTTATGGATATGAACGTTTTGATCGAAGGTCCTAGTGGTTTGCATCTGTACTTACGATCACTTCTAATGTACTTCAGTCCCATGCTTGGATCACGATCGTTTTAGCTATTGTGAAATAAACAGCGAAGCAATGCTATATGGAAAATTAGAAAACTGGGGAGGGGTACGCTAGGAGCCACAGTAGCAGGTGGCTATGCATTGTTCTTTAAATGATAGCATACAAGTCATATACGTATCGCTTTAAACGCATTTTGTCGTATGAATTATGGCAGGTCCTTTTGTTGCTGTGCGAAATAGCCTTGTAAGAGTAACTGTGCGCCCCATGCCATGATGTCCATAGATTGATCGTCGTTCAAGCCCGAAACATCCTTGGCGACAATAAGAGGCTCTATTCCCATGAGCATGGTTAATACGGTCACCAATTTATCCCTATCATTTTTATGAATATCTGTTTGCTCAAAGACCAATTCCAGCGTTTTTGTCCGTCGTGTCCCGCGTTTTATTTCTGCCGCATCCGCTGCCAGCACAGAACACAAGTACTTCCGGAACGCACTCTCATGGTCAATCGCAAGGGTGTTGTAATACGACTGAATACCGAGAATCTTGGTTTCGAGATCTGTGTCCTTCCACTCCTCAATAATAGACTCGGGAGATCTTGTGTTGATGTTAAGGCCGGCCTCGTTGACGAGGATATCGATGTTGGAGTAGTACCGATACATGGTGGCTCTTGAGATTCCCGATTTCTTCGCGACCTCTTCCAAGGTGAATTCCAAGCCCTTATTAATGAAATATTGGGCACTGGCCAGAATCTTATTTCTCGTTTCCAACTTCTGATTGATACGACCGGATGTGATATGGTGTTTTGTCATGAGACAAATATCTCATAAAATTTGTTCGATTCAAAATTATATTCTAAGTTTGTGAGACAAAAATCTCATAAAATGGAAAAACAGACGACAAAATGGGTCTTGGGACATAAAATCACCACCCATGCTACCGATGGGGATTACGATTTGATGATGGCCGAAACGCCGCCCCAGATGCAAGGTCCCCCGCCGCATTACCACGCACACTTCAAAGAGACCTTTCTTATCGTAGAAGGGGAAATGGATTTTGTGATAAACGGTGAGACCAGGAAGGTGAAGACGGGAGAATCTATTTCTTTACCTCCTAACACCGTCCATACCTTTAGTAATAACAGTACGTCTTCCTGTAAGTGGATCAATATCCACAGCCCGAAAGGCTTTACTGGCTTTTTTGATGCCTTAGGCATTCCTGCGGAGCGCAAATCTGCCCGGGAGGATTCGCTGACGCCTGAATGCATTCAAAAAGTCATGAAAATCGCCAACGACTTTGACATGATCATTACGGTCTGAGGTAGGATGCTCTAAAACACAGCTACCCGCGTCAGTGAGCGGTGCTTATCCTTCGAAAATTCACTGTAGAGCTCCTTCCTTTAGACGCAGGGAATGGATCCATGTCCTAATTGGGAGGGGCACCATAGCTTGGCGTCCGGGTTGGTTACTTCCCCTTAGTGCGCATTCGTGCTCTTTCCATTCTCAACGGTAAATTTTTCAAACGTAGTCCCATTGAATTTGTAAACTCCGTTCTCGTGCGTACCCAACCATAGCTCACCATGGTTGTCTTTGTATATACTGAATAGCGAAATGTTTTGTGAATTTTCCTGAACGGTATAATGTGTAATCTTGGTGCCATCGTATTTCCAAACACCATCAAGATAGGTAACAAACCACAAATTGTTCGAATCGTCTTTTACCGATGACAGATACTCATCCAAATGGCTGTCCTCTTTCCCGTCTAAACCGCCTATGCCTTTATGTCGTGTGTAAAATTTGCCGCTTTGTAAGGTGGTGCTATCGTAGATACTGTAACGATATTCGGTGTTGAACCAAAAGTCCCCGTATTTATCTTCCAGGATGGAGCGTACTCCGTTGGCCCCTTCGTTGCGAAATTCTGTTACATCCTCTTCTGTGATCCATTGAAAGAATTTCCCGTCGTACCGACAAACGCCCACCGGATTTGTACCAAACCAAATAGCACCTTTTCGGTCTTTATAAATGCTATAGACATCAAACGGATTGGATAAATTCTGGGGGTAGGGCAACGTCAATTCAAACAAAGTACTACCATCATAGCGATATACTTTTCTTGTATTTCCATACGAATATTTAAACCACAAATCGGTGGGTTCAAGTGTCCAATTTTCACTGGGAACTGCGTTTAAGGTCGTGAAGTTTGTTCCATCAAATTTTGATATGGCAGCCGTTGTGTTTGCACTTACAAAATACTTGTTGCCCTCTTTATCTTCTTGTATTTCATCAATTCTGTTGTTAAGTAACCCGTGTTTTGTTGTGTAATTCACTACTTCTTTTCCATCGTATCTATACACTCCCGTTTCCCAACTTCCAAACCAGTACACATCCTTTTTGTCTTGATACACAACCATAATGCTATTGCCAAGTTCATTTACGGCATCTCCATGGGCACGATGTACATCACGAGAAAGGTCAAAATTTTTTTTCGTAGATGAAGGTTGTCCGTTGCACGATACCAGCAGCGATAACATGGTTAGCACTAAAAGTAAGTTCATTTTCATTGTTATAAGTTTGGTAGTTACAGTTTCGTCTTTATATGGTCTCTGGAGTCCTTGTGACGGGTAGGTAGTTCTTTCAGTGGTAGGATCGGTTAGCCTTTGTTTTTTTAGTAGTAAAAGCTGAAACGATACTGCGTGAAACAGCCTTAGATATATGTCGAAAGTTATTTATTAATGAAATAGGGTTGAAGACTACAATCATTGAAGGTATCTTAGAATTACGTTATACGGATCATTGATAGAACAATTACTCTCGTATACTCCAGATCTCATGCATGGGATCTCCTTTACTGGACAAACCTGAATGATGCCAATTTCCATCGATCAATTCGTAATTGAACTTCAGACTGAGTCCAGCCTTGGAATCGTCCCTTGAAAAGAATTCAATGTTCTCAACATAGTCCCCATCTTGGGTGGTATATGTTCCCCCGCCGGTGCCCATAAACTCCTTGGTTTCCGTATTGTAGGCGATCCATTGAAATCGGGTACCGGACAGAACCTTCATGGTCTTTCTGGGTCGGTCGGTATCCCTTAATTGCGTTTCGCCATCCCGTATTCTACCCGACATGAGCCAGGCCCCTTGTAAGGCACCGGGAGAGCCATTATCTATTCTTTTAAAGGTTAATCCGCTGTCAACAATTTTAAGTTCATCATGGGTAATGTCTACATCAAAGCTAACTTGTGTTCCTACCCGTTCGGGATCTTCGGTATGAAACTCAATTGTTTCGGTCATAGTATTCCCGTCCAATTTCCAGGAGCCCCCTTTGGTGCTAATGAATTTGCCGGTGGCAGCATCGTAAGTTGTCAAGACCTGATACTTTTCTGCGTAGATTACAACCTGTTTTAACAGGTCTCCATTCTCTATATAGGTGACGGTTTCCCAAGCACCTACAAGTCCTTGCGAATGAAGTATCAAGGGAAGAGATAACAGGAAGAAAAGGATGTTAATTTTTTTCATAGATCACTATTTTAATAACCTGGGTTTGGTATTACGTATGCACATCACGCGTTTGGAGTCTGCTTGCATGCTTGTCGAATTACAGCGCACCGATGACAATACAATAAGCCAATCCTGATAAATATACCAAAAATAATGATTCTGTGCATATAGCAATGAGTGAACCATTTCGTCTATAAGGATATGATCTTATACGTGAGGAAGGAGGAGAAAGCCTGTGTACTAGTATTGAAAAATCCGTTTTCTGTATTTCCAAAGATAGATAGCGCCCAATAAAAAGAGTAGGCTATGGATGGTACCCAATACCCCTACTTGCCCGGCCACATGACCTTCAGGGACCGGTTTTATAAATTGATGAGTCAAGCTTAGTAGCAAACGAACAGTAGACCAGAGTAACACTAAGATGGACCAGGTAGCGATCACGATCCTGAATGCTTTAGCCGACTTTCGGGAGCTCCACACCAATAAGGACAGGATAAGCGCTATTAGAATGAATGGAACATAACTACCCAACAGTAGGTACCAAATGCCTTTATAGAAGAAGTAGGCCAGTGAAAGGATAAGTATCACGCTAAAAATTGTGTTGCGTTTCAAGGTCTTTACAATATGCTGTTGGACTTCGTTCATTCGGTCACGATCGTTTTGATGCTATTTTCGATTAGATGGGTACACGAAAGGAGGTATTCAAAATTTACGGTATCGAAGGTATCATCGGGGCTGTCCTTGTAGGGCGTAGAATCACGATGATAGAAACATTCGCCTGCACCAATCACGTTAAATCCCAGCGGAACAAAGGCATCGAAATCGGTAGAACTGTTGTCATAGCCCACGGGATCGATGTGTATGATCTTCAGAGGAATTCCTAGTTCTTCGGCTTCAGCTTGATATAGATCAAGTAAGGAGTCGGTTCCGGAGAATACTTCCATGGCCTTATCGTTATCAGCGTCCCAGCCCACCATATCGAAGCAATGAATGGAATGAATGTTCCATTCCTTTTGTTTTAAAAATTTGGCGAAGGCACTGCTGCCAATCAGTTCTTCCTCCTCCTGATCGAAAAAGACGATAAGTATGTTCTTATTTCTAGTTTGAACCTTTGAAAGTTCCTTTACCACACTGTATATAAGTGCTATTCCCGTGGCATTGTCAATGGCCCCCGGCGCATTTCGTTTACCACTGTCGTAATGGCCGCCCAGCACGACGTATTCTGAACTACCATTTGTTGCAGGAAGTATTCCGTAGACATTGGTTCCGCTGAATGGATCGAGGATAAGATCTATTGCGGGATTCAGATTTGGAGCTCTATAATGGTGTTCTTTGGCTTCAATGCTCAAGGTAGCGATGAGTTCCTTAAGATATCTTTGGGTGATCTCACGCTCGTCTTTAGACCATCTGCTTTTAATAAGCGTATTATTTCCAAAAGTCTGTTTGCCCGAAAGCTGCCCTACGATGGTCTTTTGATATTCCGCTTTGGAATTCGGAAGGCTTTCATGGATCAACACAATATTCTCTTGGTCTTGGCAGGCAATCAATATCAGACAGCAAAGAATTGTTTTGAGTAAGTTGTTCATTTCAACGGTTTATTGTATCAGACGAGATGGCATGACACGTACTTTATCCTGTTGGTAAGTATTCGATAGTTTCGGAAACCCTAACAAGGCGAAGATTAAATATAGGAAATTAAATGAATATCCTTATTTGCAGTGATATAGTAGAGAGGAAGATACTTTTGTCTACTATTTACAGTACTTGCTTTGTCTGTGAACCTAATTTGGGATACAATGCGAAACCCACACCAAGCTTCGCTTGCCTGGTTTTGTGTCACTGCTCAATTCAGGGGATTACTCGCTTTGCTCGTGATTCCGGAGGTGGGATCCAATACAATACGAAACCCTCACCAAGCTTCGCTTGTTGTGTCGTTCCCCAAGTAGTGTTAGAAGGATTACCCTTGGTGATCCCAAAAAAATTATCCTGAGCAAGCATAAAACCCACACCAAGCTTCGCTTGCTCGGTTTTGTGTCACTGCTCAATTGAGGGGATTACTCGCTTTGCTCGTGGTCCCGGAGGTGGGATCCAATACAATGCGAAACCCACACGAAGCTTCGCTTGTTGTGTCGTTCCATAAGTAGTGTTAGAGGGATTACCCTTGGTGATCCCAAAAAGTTTATCCTGAGCAAGCATAAAACCCACACCAAGCTTCGCTTGCTCGGTTTTGTGT